>DMHA01000311.1 GCA_003449615.1 Flavobacterium sp. | reverse complement strand
AATGTTTCTATGACCTCACTATTTGAAAAAGACCAAACTCGAACTTCGCAATTTCATATCCAATGGAATGATTTTTTGATTGATTTTTCCAAAAATATTATCAGTCAGGAAACACTGAATTTATTGCTTGAATTGGCGAATGAGTCGCAATTGAAAACCGCAATTGCCCAATATTTTGATGGAGATATCATCAATCAAACCGAAAATCGCGCCGTTTTGCACACTGCTTTGCGTGCCAAAGAATCATCAAATATCAAAGTAGATGGAGAGAATGTAATTCCAGAAGTTTTTGAAGTAAAAAATAAAATTAAAAACTTTACCAATGAAGTGGTCAATGGTGACCGGAAAGGATTTACAGGAAAATCATTTACGGACATAGTCAACATAGGAATTGGGGGTTCAGACCTCGGCCCAGCAATGGTTGTCGAAGCATTGAAATATTATAAAAATCATTTGAACGTTCATTTTGTATCGAATGTTGATGGCGATCACGTGAACGAAATCATCAAAAAATTAAATCCTGAAACGACGCTTTTTGTCATTGTCTCTAAAACGTTTACCACACAAGAAACTTTAACCAATTCTGAAACCATCAGAGAATGGTTCCTGAAATCGGCTTCGCAAGAAGAGGTTGCCAAACATTTTGTAGCAGTTTCTACCAATATTCAAAGAGTAACCGAATTTGGCATCAATCCCGACAATGTTTTCCCGATGTGGGACTGGGTTGGCGGACGATTTTCATTGTGGAGTGCCGTGGGACTTTCGATAAGTTTGGCCGTTGGTTATGACAATTACAATCAATTATTGAATGGCGCCAACGAAATGGATGAACATTTCAAAACAGAGGATTTTGATAAAAACATTCCAGTAATTTTGGCTTTGCTTAGTATTTGGTACAACAATTTTTTTGGATCTGAAAGTGAAGCAATAATTCCGTATAGTCAATATTTGCAAAAATTAGCACCTTACCTCCAACAAGGAATTATGGAAAGCAACGGAAAAAGTGTGGATCGTGATGGAAAACCAGTAAGTTATCAAACTGGAACTATTATTTGGGGAGAACCAGGCACCAATTCGCAACACGCTTTTTTTCAATTAATACACCAGGGAACCAAGTTGATTCCAACTGATTTTATTGGATTTGTAAAACCATTGTATGGCAACGAGGATCATCACGACAAATTGATGTCCAACTTTTTTGCACAAACCGAAGCTTTATTGCACGGAAAATCAGCCGAAAAAGTACAGGCAGAATTCAATAAACAAGGACTAGCAGAAGAGAAAGCTAAATTCTTGTTGCCTTTTAAAGTATTTGCGGGCAACAAACCTACCAACACAATTTTAATACAAAAATTAACACCAAAAACATTGGGTTCTTTGATAGCCATGTATGAACACAAGATTTTTGTTCAAGGAATTATCTGGAATATTTTCAGTTATGATCAATGGGGAGTTGAATTGGGCAAACAATTGGCGAATTCTATTTTGGATGAAATCAACTCAAAAAATGTTAATTCTCACGATAGCTCCACGGAGTTTTTATTGCATCATTTTTTGAAGTGTAAATAAAAAACTTGTTTTTTCAGAACATCAAAAATTTTCAATTGTCTCTAAAATGATTTGACAACTTTTAAAAAGTTGTCAAATCTAAACAAGAATTTTCAATTGCCTCCAGCTTTAGCTGGAGGTTTTTTTGTTGAATGTATTAGCTTCCAAGATTAAGATTTAAAAACCATTGAAAGTTAGAAATCTTTATACTACTTTTAATCCTGATTAAAAAACCCCAAAATGCAAAGACCCTCATTCTCCATATACGATGCCTCGGCTGGTTCCGGAAAAACCTACGCGCTGGTCAAAGAATACCTGAAAATAGTTCTCGTTGCCAAAAAAAATGATGCCTATCGCAACATTCTCGCCATCACGTTTACCAACAAAGCGGTGCACGAAATGAAATCCAGAATTGTGGGCAGTTTATCCGAATTTGCCAAAGACGAACCAAGCCAAAAAGCTCAAGATTTAATGCAGGATTTGGCAAAAGAAACGGAGCTTTCCATCATCCAAATCCAAACCAAATCACAGCAAATCATCAAGCATATTATTCACAATTATGCGGCCTTCGATATTTCGACAATTGATAAATTCACACATCGAGTTATTCGGGCTTTTGCGCAAGATTTGGATTTACCCCCAAATTTCGAAGTAACATTAGACACCGAAAACCTCCTTATTGAAGCTGTCGAAGATATTATTTCTCAAGCTGGAGAAGACAAAACCTTGACCAAATTGCTCATCGATTTTACGATGGAAAAAACCGACGATGACAAATCTTGGGATATTTCCAGAGAAATTCTCGAAACCGGTCGTTTGGTACTCAACGAAAACAATCGGAATGAAATTACACATTTTCAACACAAATCCATAGCTGAATTTGTCGAAATAAAAAACAAACTAGCCGAAGCTTGTAAAGTTTTGGAAAAAGAAAATGCAGGACTTGCCGAAAGTGCTTTGCTATTAATTGAAAAAAACGGAATTGACACCAACTCTTTTCCTTATGGAACGTTTCCTAAGCATTTAGATTATATTGCTAAAAATGATGCAAAACAAAACAACCATAAATTCGATACTTTTGAAGCAATCAAAATAAAAAAAGGGGCTAAGGATTTAGTTCTAATTGAACAAATTATCCCTGAATTACTATCGCTTTTAGCTTTAGTTTATAGTAATCTTGAAAAACTAAATTTCTACAAAGCTTTCCTCAAAAACATTACTCCTTTGTCTTTGTTAAACACAGTAAGCAATGAATTGACCAAAATTCAGGAGGAACAAAACCTGCTTTCCATTTCCGAATTCAACGCCATTATTCATAAAGAAATTCAAAACCAGCCCGCACCTTTTATCTATGAACGGTTGGGCGAACGCTACCGTCATTTTTTCATTGATGAATTTCAGGATACTTCCGAAATGCAATGGCAAAACTTAATTCCGCTGATTGACAACGCCACATCCAGCGAAATTGACGGCGAAAAAGGAACTTTGATGATTGTGGGTGATCCAAAACAATCCATTTACCGTTGGCGAGGAGGCAAAGCCGAGCAGTTTATAGAATTGAGTAAAAACCGCAATCCGTTTAATAATCCCGAGAAAGTTTTAGAACATTTAGACAAAAATTACCGTTCCTATTCGCAAATAATCGAATTTAACAACGAATTTTTTCAGTTATTGTCCAACGAATTTGTAAACGAAGATTACAAAGATTTGTATGCCAACCACAGCCATCAAAAAAGTAACGACAAAACGGGCGGTTATGTAAACATTTCTTTCATCCCAAAAATAGAAGAAAGCGAAGACGAAGAAGAATTGGGTAAAACTGAATTGTATTTATTGGCTACATTAAACACCATTCAAAAGGTGCAAATACAGGGTTTCGAGCTTAAAGATATTGTTATTTTGACTCGAAAAAGAAGCCACGGAATTGCAGTTGCCAATTATTTGACCGAGCAGGGAATTCCAATTTTATCTTCGGAAACCTTGATGATAAAAAATGCCACCGAAGTACAATTTATTATTCATTTATTGAAATATTTGAAAAACAGTGCTGATAAAGAATCAAAAGCTTATTTTTTAGAGTATTTAGCACAAAATAGTCAAGAGAAATTGCCTGTTCACGATTTTATTGCAGAAGGAATGAGTTATACCAATGAAACGGATTTCGAGAATTGGCTGGAGAGTTTTGATGTTGCATTATCTTTTCAAAACATCAGAAAAAAATCTTTGTATGAAATGGTTGAGCTTGTTGTTTCGATATTATTGAAACCTGCAAAAAGCAATGCTTATGTCCAATACTTCCTCGATATTGTACTTGAACGAGACATTCGCAACCAAGCAGGAATTTCAGATTTTTTGAATTACTGGGACAAAAATTCGGAGAAATTTAGCATTCCGTCCCCCGAAGGAAATAATGCGGTTCGGATTATGACCATTCACAAATCGAAAGGATTGGAATTTCCAGTCGTGATTTTCCCTTTCGCCGAAGAAGATTACTCCAGAAGCCCAAAAGATAAATTATGGATTAATGCGGCGGAGGATGATTTTGGATTGTCTAAAGTTTTAATTGATAACAGCAAAGCCGTTGCAGGTTTTGGCGAGGAAGCAAAACTGGTTTATGATCAGAAATCGCAAGAGGAATTATTGGATAATATCAATGTTTTGTATGTTGCTTTAACTCGTGCCGAAGAGCATTTGTATATTATTTCACAATATTTGAAACCAAAAAAAGATGGAGAATATCCCAATAATATGGCTTCCTTTTTTATAAAATATTTGGCAAACAAACACATTATTGATGAAGAAAAATTAGAATATGAATTTGGAAATCCCATCAAATTATCAACCTTAAAGCAACATGTTAACACTACAAAAAGCATCCCATTGGTTAGTGATAATTTGAATCCAAAAAGCATTAAAATTGCCCAAAGAGAAGCTTTAATGTGGGGAACACATAGGCAAGAAGCCATAGAATACGGAAATGTGGTTCACGAAATTTTATCTTTTGTAAAAACCAAGAACGATGTGGATTTGTCAATCACAAAAGCCATTGAAAGAGGATTGATAAAATACAATCAAAAAGATTTGGTTTACCATACAATTCAAGAAATTGTTAATCATTCCGAACTTTCAATTTGCTTTGAAGAAGGAAATGAAGTTTTAAATGAGCAAACGATAATTCAAAAAGAAGGCAAAACCATCAAGCCAGATCGAATGGTTTTGACTAAAAATAAGGAAGTTTATTTATTGGATTATAAAACGGGAACGCATAATCCAAAACATGAATTACAATTAGAAAACTACCAAAATGCTATTGAATTGATAGGATATAAAGTGGTAAAAAAATCGCTCATATATATAGGAAAACAAATCAATGTGGTAAATTTGTAAACACAGAACACATAACTAATAACACATAACTTTTTTCAGATGTACGGAAAAATTCAAAAATATTTACAAGAAGAACTTCAAACTATTGAAGACAATGGCATTTTCAAAAACGAAAGAATCATCACTTCGCCGCAAGGAGCAGAAATCACTGTTAATGGAGAAACGGTTTTGAATTTTTGTGCCAATAATTATCTCGGACTTTCATCACATCCCGAAGTAATTCAAGCAGCCAAAGACACAATGGATACGCATGGTTTCGGAATGTCATCCGTTCGCTTTATTTGCGGCACACAAGACATTCACAAAACTTTAGAAAAAAAGATTTCGGATTTCTACGGAACCGAAGACACAATTTTATACGCTGCGGCTTTTGATGCCAATGGAGGCGTTTTCGAACCTTTGTTGAATGAAAATGATGCAATAATTTCAGATAGTTTGAACCACGCTTCTATTATAGATGGAGTTCGTTTGTGTAAAGCAGCTCGTTATCGTTATGAAAATAGCAATATGGAAGATTTGGAAAAACAATTAATCAAAGCCAATGAGGCAGGAACTCGTTTCAAGTTAATTGTTACCGATGGTGTTTTTTCGATGGATGGAGTTATTGCACCATTAGACAAAATATGTGATTTAGCCGATAAATATGATGCCATGGTTATGGTTGATGAATGTCACGCTGCAGGATTTATAGGCCCCACAGGAAAAGGAACGCTCGAAGCCAAAGGAGTTATGGGTCGAGTTGACATAATTACAGGCACATTAGGAAAAGCGCTTGGCGGAGCTATGGGAGGATATACAACGGCCAAAAAAGAAATTATCGAGATATTGCGTCAACGCTCCCGACCATATTTGTTTTCAAATTCGTTAGCACCAGCAATAGTTGGAGCTTCTATTAAGGTTTTCGAGCTGTTGGAAAAAGACACTACACTCAGAGACAAACTGGAATGGAACACAAACTATTTTAAACGAGAAATGAAAAAAGCAGGCTTCGATATTATTGATGGGGACTCAGCCATTGTCCCTATAATGCTTTATGATGCCAAATTAGCACAAACCATGGCAAATGAACTCTTGAAAAAAGGAATTTATGTAATAGGTTTCTTTTTTCCTGTGGTTCCAAAAGATAAAGCAAGAATAAGGGTTCAGTTATCAGCTTCACATACAAAAGAACATTTGGATTTTGCTATTCAAACTTTTGCGGAAGTCGGAATGAGTCTAAATGTTAT
>DMHA01000347.1:1414-4176 GCA_003449615.1 Flavobacterium sp. | reverse complement strand
GAATTAGGACACGTTTTGATCCATATTGAACCTTCTTATAATTGAGAATTTTACTTGAAAATTTTACTGGACTATAAAATGTAAATTAAAAATGTTTGCAAATTGAAAACTTTTAATTAGATTTGTTGCATGAAAATCCTTGTAAAGAAAACGATTCTATTTTATGCCGAAAAATATCCAGTTGCAAAAACTCAATTGTTGATTTGGTATAATGAATTTTCAAAATTGGATTTTAGCAATTTCAACGAACTCAAACGAGTTTATGGAAATGCAAGTATTGTGAACAATGAAAGAGTTGTTTTCAATATTAAAGGAAATGATTTTCGCTTAGTGGTTTCAATTAATTTTTTACAAACGGCTTGCTATGTAATTTGGTTTGGAACTCATAAAGAATATGACAAGATTAACGTTGAAACTGTTGCTTTTGATACAGCAATTCTAAACTATAAAAAGCTATAACTATGAACTGGAAAGTATTAAAAACAGAAGAAGATTATAATAAAGCTTCGATGAGATTAATGGAAATTTTCCATGCAAAACCTAACACACTAGAAAGTGACGAGTTAGACTTACTTATGGTTTTGGTAAAAGATTACGATGATAAACAATATGAATTGCCTGAACTTGATGCTTTAGAAGTTATAAAATATAAAATGCAAGAAATGGGCTTGAAAGCAAAAGATCTTGAGCCAATAATTGGTAGCAAAGGTCATGTTTCATCGATTCTTTCGGGCAAACGCGAAATCACTTTGAAAATGGCACAAAAACTTAAAAATTATTTCAGCATTCCTGCCGAAGTATTTTTGCATAACGCATAGTAAAAGGTCAATTCTAGTATTTTCGGGTATTTCCGCTAGAGTTCTGGTAAATGGGGGCACTATTATCGCTGTGGCTGTTTTATTGGATCGTGAAGTTAATTTTTCGACCAAGTCCAAACTCTACAAGTTTAAAAAGTGTAGAAAGTTGAATATCGCTATGACCGTTTTCAATGCGTGAAATGAAGCTTTTCTTTGCTCCAATTTTATCTGCAAGTTGTTCTTGTGTCATTTTTACCAATTTTCTTTCTTCTTTTATTAATTCTCCAATTGCAAAAGATTTGGCTTTAATTTCAAAGTTAGTTCTTTCTTTTGTGCCTGGTTCGCCATATCTTTTGTCAAGATGCTGGGCGAAAGTTCTGATATTTTTATTTTTTGTTTCCATTTTTTGTTTCTCTTTTTTCGTTAAAATAGTCCTCCATTATTTTTTCAGCTTTGTTAAATTCTTTGGTTGGTGTTTTTTGGGTTTTCTTTTGAAATCCATTAAACAGAACAACTAAATTTCCATTGTCAAAGCAGCAAAATATTCTGTAAACACCTAAATCCATTCAAATATTCACAAATCAATTTACCTCAAACCACAACCTTCTCAAAAAAGTTGTCAGGCGTAATGATTTCCGTCTTTGCATCGGGATAGCTGTTGGTAAAAGCTTTGGTTATTTTTCCTTTGTTTCCCCATTTCATTTCAAAAGCTGTGATTTGTTGTTCGTCTTGAACTATAAAATCTACTTCTTGTTGTTGCAAGGTTCTCCAAAAATAGTAATTGCAGTCCTTTTGTGCATATTCGTTGGCTTTAATGATTTCCATAACTACAAAGTTTTCCCACAAAGCACCAACATCATTCCGTAATTCTACTGGCGAAAAGTTATCTATAATAGCGTTGCGAATTCCTAAATCATAAAAATAGACTTTTCGCATTTTGGTTACTTCTTTTCTTTCGTTGGTGGCATAACTTTTTAGACGGAATAACACAAATGATTTTTCTAGTAAATCAATGTAATTGTCCACCGTTTCCGATTTTACTTTTAATTGTGTCGCCAGTTCGTTTATGGAAACTTCACACCCTATTTGATGTGCCAAGAGTTGTAATAATTTGTTCAGTAAATCAGGTTTTCTAATGTCTTTCCAAGCCAAAACATCTTTGTAAAGATATTGATTGGCAATGCTTTTTAGGTATTTTTTGGCGTGAATTTTATTGTTCAAAACATCAGGATACATTCCGTAAACGAGGTGCCAATTCAGGTTTTCTGTGAATTTCAGAAAGCCGTTTTTGGTGTAAATTTCTTCCATACTCAAAGGGTACAAATGAAATACGAAATGCCTCCCTGTCAATGGTTCAAAAATTTCGTCGGCAATTTCTAAAGCCGAAGACCCGCTGGCTATAAACTGAACATCTTTGATATTGTCGAAAAGCATTTTCAAACACAATCCAATGTTTTTTATTTGTTGGGCTTCGTCAATAAGTACAATTTTGTTTTCTCCCACGATTTGCCGTAATTTTTCGACTGTGGGTTCTTCAAATAATTTTTTGATATGCGATTCTTCGCCATTCAAACTCAAAAAAGGATAGGGCAATTGTTGCAACATTTCTTTCAACAAGGTCGATTTTCCTACTTGCCGAGCACCAATAAGCACAAGAACTTTGTCTTTGAAAAGCCATTGTGTGAGCGTTTGTATTTGTAATCTTTGATACATAATGGCACAAAGATATAAAAAAACACATTATGTAACGGAAAAATTAATACTTTTTTTTCCACTATACTGGAAATTTTAATATTAATTTTTCCACTATACTGGAAATTTTAAGACTTTTTTAAATTGTATTTTCTTTGAAATTCTCAATTTGAGCTTTTTTTGCTACTCCAAAACATTCAAAATCTTCAACCCAAAAACAACACCGTTTTCTTGGATTCCGTTTTGGAAAGAACGTACATAATCCAATCGAAA
>DMHA01000347.1:0-1287 GCA_003449615.1 Flavobacterium sp. | reverse complement strand
GCAAGAGCGTGAAAACCTACAACCAAAGTGGAGTTTAATTTGTTCAGCAAAGGAATTTTATTCATAATATAGCCTTTGTCGTTGTGTTCTAAATGGGTTTCAAAATAGGATTTATTAGTGCTGTTTGAGTAATAAGGCAGTAAGTTAAAAACATTCAAATAGCGATCACTTGTCCCAATGTGGGTTCTATTTCCATTGAAATGTTTGTAATCTACAAACGAAATATTTTCGCCATTAATAAAAGTACCAGCTTTCAAATTCATACCTAAAGTTCCCTTGTTTCCAGCATCGAAATCATATCTAACCTGACCAGTAATTAGTTGGTATTCATACTTTTTTTCATTCGATGCAAAAGCATTTTCGTAGCCAAAAGTCAAAGTGGGGTAGTCGTAGTTGCGAATATTTAATCTGCCGTCAGGTCTAGATATGTATTTGTTTCCAAAATTTATTCTAGCAAATACAGCAGCTTTTGTGAGATGGTGTTGTTCGAATATGGGAATCAAATTGTTGGCTGGCAAAGGGTTATTGGAACTATAAACATCTTCAGTTTTGATAAATGTATAATCCGTCGTATTGAACAACGGTTTTCGTTGCTGATATTCTAAGGTTCCTTTCAAATAAAAATTATTTCCTGCATTTTGACTGTATGTTGCGCCAGCAAATTCTTTGTTGTACAATTTCATATAATTGTCTTTAAAAAACAAAGTACTTATTGTGTTTATGAAGCTAGTAATGGGTTCTTCGGGATTGAATTGATTGACTTTACTTCCTCCAAAAACAGATAAGTTTGCATAATTTTGATTGTTGAATCGATGGTAATAATTGGCGGTAACTCGCAATCTATCTTCGGAAAAACCGTAATTGAACTTGGTGTTTACAGAAGTCGATTTTCCTTTTTCTTCTTCATTTTTCCAATTACGGAACGAAAATCCCGAATCGAGATTCCAGCCCTGAACGGTGTTGAAACTCAAAGACGATAATTTAAGTAAACCATCATAACGGAATGATTTTTTCTCGCTACTATTTTTCCAACTATATCCATTAATTGGATTTAGAAATTTGAACTTATTCCCTTTCTTGTCAATAGAATCCAAATATTTTTTGGAATTTCTAACTTCGTGAACGCTGTCTTTTTTGATGTAATCCGTATTCTCTTCGATAGTAAGCGGAATGGGTCTGATTTTATTCCAAAACATGGTGTCTTTTTTATTGGAATTGTCCTCAAAACTTACAATTTCATTGGTAAAAGTCTTTTTGGCAAACGCTTTTTCGAATTCATAATTGCTG
>DMHA01000003.1:13042-14580 GCA_003449615.1 Flavobacterium sp. | reverse complement strand
GGTTTTTTGAAATAAAATAACATTCCAAAAACAATCAAAATCATACCACCGATCACAGTATAATAGCCGTGTTCGTATTGTAATTCGGGCATATATTTAAAATTCATACCATAAACACCCACAATAAATGTAAGCGGTATAAAAATGGTCGAAACAACCGTAAGTGTTTTCATAATCTCGTTCATCTTATGGGTTTGTGCCGAGAAAAAGAAATTAGAGGCACTTTCCAATGAAACCATATCTGAATCAATTTGTTCCAACAGTTCCAAACTTTTTTGGTATAATCTGGAAAAAAAAGTGAAATTTTCTGCTGCAATGGCATTAAAAACATCGTCGTCTTTGATGCTTTTTATGTCATATAAAGAATCCCGTAACGGAATAATGGCTCGTTTGAGAAAATTAAAATTATCTCGGTGTTTCTCAATTTTTTCAAGAATTATTGGGTCGGTACTACTTTTAGTCAAATCAATCAATCCTTCAATTTTATCTTCTTCATTTTCGATGGTAATATAGAAATTTTCCATAATGGCATCCAAAAGAATATACAGCAAATAATCGGCTTTTTTAGTCCTAACAACTCCCGAATGAGTTCTAATTCGTTCCCTGATATGCGTAAAAAAATCACTTCTTTTTTCTTGAAAAGAAATGATGATTCCGTCTTTTATTAAAAAACTAATTTGGTCGGCACTGATATTATCTGAATCTTCAGAGGGCAACAAGGATTTAATATTAAAAAATAAAATATCTTGTTGTTCTTCAATTTTTGTTCTTCGGCTGGTATTCAAAATATCGGCGAGCATAAAGTGGTCTATTTTGAAATAGTCACTGATTGATTTCAAAAAGTCGATATCATTTAAACCGTGAATATTCAGCCAGTTGATTTTATTTGTATCTATATATTTTTCTAAATCAGAAACGTTAAAATACTCATATTCAGATAGATTAGAATCGTCATAGACAAACAGTTGCATTTCTGAGTCTGTTTTTTTATGAATTCCGGTATATTCCAAATTATAAGGTTGAAGCTTTCTCCCTTTTTTGTATTTTATTTTTCTCATTCTGAAATTTTGATGGTGCAAAAATAATGAAATCTATGATAAAAAATTGTGATATTTATCATTTATGGACAATTAATATCAATTAAATCAATAAAATAAATGTAGTTATAAATATTTTGAAAATTGAAACAAAAAAAACCGTTCTCAAAAAGGGAACGGTTAGGAAAAATTAATTAATTTCGAACTACTATTAGGCAACATTTTATTCAATTTGGTTAGATTAATTGATGATTTTGAAGCGTTTAAAACTTCAATCCCTACCAAGTTTCCATTTTTAGAATAATCCAAAATAAATCCTTTTTTATCTTCATCGGATTCTTCAATTTTTTCATCACTCAAAGTGATATAAAGTATATCGGTTTCTTTTTCATATTTAACTTTCGTGAAAAAGAGTATTAATTCAAATTTAAAACACAAAATTACACAAAAAAAACCGAGCCATTACTGACTCGGTTTTAGTCTTAATACTTAATACTCAAA
>DMHA01000003.1:5856-12978 GCA_003449615.1 Flavobacterium sp. | reverse complement strand
TAATACTCAAATCTTAATACTTATTTAACCTCTTCAAATTCAACATCTTCTACATTGTCTCCTTGAGTTTGTTCTCCTTGTGGTTGTTGAGCACCACCTTGAGTTTGTTCTCCTTGAGCATACATTGCTTCAGTAGCTTTTTTCCAAGCTGCGTTGATGTTGTCAAGAGCGGTTTGAATAGCTGGAATGTCTTGAGATTGATGAGCCATTCTCAATTCTGTCAAAGCATATTCGATAGCTACTTTATTTTCATCAGTCAATTTCTCGCCTAATTCTTTCAATTGAGATTCAGTTTGGAAAATCATTCCATCGGCTTCATTCAATTTTTCAGCTCTTTCTCTTGCTATTTTGTCAGCATCAGCATTGGCTTCAGCATCTTTTTTCATTCTTTCGATTTCTTCAGCAGTCAATCCTGAAGAAGCTTCGATACGAATATCGTGAGATTTTCCGGTTCCTTTATCCGTTGCCGAAACTTTGATGATACCATTGGCATCAATATCAAAAGTTACTTCAATTTGAGGAACACCTCTTGGTGCTGGTGGAATACCATCTAAGTGGAAACGACCGATTGTTTTATTATCAGCAGCCATTGCTCTAGCACCTTGCAAAACGTGGATTTCAACGGTTGGTTGAGAATCGGCAGCAGTAGAGAACACTTGTGATTTTTTGGTTGGAATAGTGGTGTTAGACTCAATTAATGTAGTCATAACGCCACCCATAGTTTCGATTCCCAAAGATAAAGGTGTAACGTCCAATAACAATACATCTTTTACATCTCCAGAAAGTACGCCACCTTGAATAGCAGCTCCAATAGCAACCACCTCATCAGGATTTACTCCTTTTGATGCTTTTTTGCCAAAGAATTTCTCTACTTCTTCCACAATTCTTGGAATACGAGTAGAACCTCCTACTAAGATTACTTCATCAATATCTGAAACCGATAAATTGGCATTTTTCAACGCTTTGGCAACTGGTGCCATTGAACGTTTTACTAATGAATCTGTCAATTGTTCGAATTTAGCTCTGGTTAATTTTTTCACCAAGTGTTTTGGTCCAGATGCTGTGGCAGTTACATAAGGTAAATTGATTTCAGTTTCGGCAGAAGAAGACAATTCAATTTTGGCTTTTTCGGCTGCTTCTTTAATACGTTGCAATGACATTGGATCCAAACGCAAATCGATACCTTCTTCAGCTTTGAATTCGTCGGCCAACCAGTCAATAATTTCGTGGTCAAAATCGTCTCCACCCAAGTGAGTGTCTCCATCTGTTGACAAAACTTCGAAAACTCCATCGCCTAATTCAAGAACAGAAATATCAAAAGTACCTCCACCCAAATCGTAAACGGCAATTTTTTGATCTTTGCCTTTTTTATCCAAACCATAAGCCAAAGCCGCAGCAGTTGGTTCGTTGATGATACGCATTACTTTAAGACCTGCAATTTCACCAGCTTCTTTTGTAGCCTGACGTTGTGCATCGTTAAAGTAAGCAGGAACTGTAATAACCGCTTCAGTAACTGTTTGACCCAAATAGTCTTCGGCAGTTTTTTTCATTTTTTGAAGTGTCATTGCCGACAATTCTTGAGCAGTATATAAACGACCATCAATATCCACACGTGGTGTATTGTTGTCACCTTTTACTACTTTGTAAGGAACTCTTTTTGCTTCTTCAGTAATTTCAGCAAAAGAATGTCCCATAAAACGTTTGATAGATGCAATTGTTTTGGTAGGATTTGTTACTGCTTGTCTTTTGGCAGGATCACCTACTTTAATTTCTCCACCTTCAACAAAAGCGATGATAGATGGTGTTGTTCTTTTTCCTTCTGCATTAGGAATAACCACTGCTTCATTACCTTCCATTACAGAAACACAAGAGTTGGTAGTACCTAAATCAATTCCGATTATTTTACCCATTTTAGTTATATTTAATTTTATTGAATACTTATTTTCACGGTTCGAGTTGCAATAGTCAATCTTTGTGCCAATAGAAAAAACCCAAATAAATTGTCAGTATCTGTTAAAATTGGCGTAAAAATATATGACAAGATGACATTTAATTTTAGATTTCAGATTTTAGATTTTAGATTCAGATTGCAGATTAATTTTTGAACTATAAAAAATCCCAATTTGAACTAAAATAAAATCACAATACCCCCATTTGAATTGTTTGTAGGTTTCGAAAATGTGTCAAACAAAAAATAAAAAAAATAATGTAATTAAAATGCTATTAATTATTTTCAATTCCTATACCTTTGACACCGTATTGAGGTTGCTGTTTTGTTTTTCAAAACCGCATTAAAAGGGAATCAGGTGACAAATTTCAGATTGCAGATTTTAGATTTCAGATTGTAACAAATCTAAAATATAAAATATAAAGTCAAAATACTAAATCCTGAGCTGTACCCGCAACTGTAAGCTATCAAGCTTGTTGTTATCTACAAAACCACTGTTTTAATTGTAGATTTTAGAATTCAGATTTTAGATTTAATCTAAAATCTAAAATCCTAAATCTAAAATGGAATGGGAAGGTCAACAACAAGACGCAAGCCAGGAGACCTGCCTATTACATCGAGTATCAAACTTTCGGGAAAAAAGGTTTGGGTATGGGTCATTCTATGCCTGCCTGTCGGCAGACAGGCTTTTCTCCCATTTTTATTATTAAAAATGTTTTATTAAAATGAAGAACAAAATTGTTCGCGTTAGTGCGTTATTCGTTCTAATGACCAGCTGTGTTTTTGCGCAACAAAAAGACAGTATTGCATCCAAAACTGAATTGGATGAAGTGGTAATTTCTGATTCTAAATTTGCTTTGGCCAAAGAAAAATCTGGAAAGGTAATCGTGAAAATTACGACCGAAGAATTAGCAAAAAAATCTGGGCAATCCTTGGCTACTGTTCTAAGCACTGTTGCTGGACTAGAGGTAAACGGCAATCAAAGCAGTGCGAGCAAAAACTTGAGTTATTACATTAGGGGAGGGCGTAATCGCCAAACTTTAATTTTAATTGATGGTATTCCAGTTACCGATGCCTCTGGAGTTAATTTGGATTATGATTTGCGTTTAATTCCGGTGGAACAGGTGGAGAATATTGAAATTATGAAGGGAGCTGCCAGCACGTTATACGGGTCTGGTGCTGCAACTGGAGTAATTAATATTACATTAAAAAAAGCAGGAAAAAAGGCTATCGAAGGAAATGTTTACCTAAATATGGGGACACAAACCACGGCAAATATTAAAAATAATTCGCTTAAGGATTTCAATCAAGGATTTTCATTTAACGGGAAAACTGAAAAATTCAATTATTTTTTTGCCTTGAATAGCACCGAAACGAAAGGGATTTCAGAAGCAAAACCAGAATTAAATTCAACCCAATTTGAAGCAGATGGTTTTTCAAGAGTAAATAGTATGGCGAAAATGGGTTTTACTCCAACAAAAAAATTGAGTTTTGATTTTTTTGCCAATTATGATAGACTAAAAAATGATTTTGATGCAGGCAATTTTTCAGATGATTTGCAAAATTACAATACCTCAGTTCAATATCGTTTGGGTTTTACACCAAAATACAAATATAACAAAGGGGAATTTGTGGTCAATTCAGGTGCAAGTTTTATGAATAGAAATAACTATTCGGGAAGTTTTACCAATTATAAATCCAGAAATTTTAGTGCAGATGTTTTTAACAAATACCAGGTTCTTGATGAATTATTTATAGTTTCTGGCACTCAATTTCAATTTTTTGATATGGAAATTGATGGTTTATACACTCAAATTTCCGAAAGAATTGCCAAATTTAATTTGTTAGACCCTTATATAACAGCGGTTTACAATTCTGATTTTGGATTGAATATTAATTCTGGGGCACGTTTGAATATTCACAACAAGTACGGAAATAAAGTAGTTTACAATATCAATCCTTCCTTTTCATTTTCTGAAATTCCTCTAAAAATAGTAAGTTCTTTCAGCACAGCCTATATTACCCCAAGTCTTTATCAATTATATGACGGTTTTTATGGAAATTTAGATTTAAAACCAGAGGAAAATACCACAATAGAGCTAGGATTTGAATTAATCGCATTTAACAAGAAAGTAAATTGGAACTTTGTAACTTTTTACAGAGAAGAAAACAATAATATTGGTTTCATTTCTGGCTATGCTAATATCGAAGGAAAATTCAATGCAAAAGGGGTTGAAACAATGGTTTCCTATTCAGTATCAAACGCATTGAAAATCAATGCCAATTATACTTTTACCGCGGTGGAAGCTCCCTTGAGTAGATTGATTCCAAAACACAAAGCCAACTTTTCTTTAGATTATCAAGCTTCGCCAAGAATTTTTTTTAATTTGAATTATCAATTTGTTGACTTAAGAAAAGATGCATTTTATGATATGAGTATTAATGCTACAAAAACTGTTGTTTTAGAGGATTATCAGTTGTTTAATGCTCTGGCTAAATTTAATCTAATGAAAAACAAAATATCTGTTTTTGCAACAATAAATAATATTTTGAATGAAGATTTCGAAGAAAATGTTGGCTACAACACAAGAGGAAGAAACTTTAAACTAGGATTGAATATCAGCTTGTAATTATTTATAGAAACAGTTTTTAAATAAAGTGTCCAAATTTTGACGACGTTATTTAAAAACTGTTACTTACTATTTTCCTATTTGAAAATAACTGTTGAATTAGCCAGGAAATTCTCCGCCACCATCATCATTTCTCGGTTGTGGATTTCGTTCTTTTTCTCCTTTTGCTTTGTTGAAACGATAAGTGAAAGATAAATTGAATTGGCGTTTGCGATATTGCATTTCGCTATATGATGATTGATTATCGAAATCGACGTAGGATCTCATAATTCTCGAGTTGAAAATATCACTAATATTGAATGCTATGGTTCCTTTATCTTTTAACACATCTTTACTTAAAGCGGTATTCATACTAAAAATACCCAAACTTCTGCCTTGTGCAGTTCTCTGACCCCCAAAGTAAGTAGCGTTTAATTGCCAGTCAATTTTGTAAGGCAAAGTTAGTTTTGAACTAATTCTTGTGAACCAATTATTGGCTTGATTGTTTAGATTTTGAACCACATCGATTCCGTTTGAATCTTTGTAACTATTTTCGCCTGTGGTTTTTACATTATAAAAATTGAAATTACTGTTTAATCTCCAAATTTTTGATGGGTTATAATTTAATGTAAATTCAAAACCAAACTTTTGTTCTTTTCCTAAATTAATTGGACGGCTCAAAATTACTGGTATTCCATTAACTTCATCACCTGAAAGCGATCTCACAAAGCTGAAAACATCTTTGGTGTTTTCAAAATAAGCTGAGGTATTAAAGGTTAATTTGTCCCAACGTTTGATGTATCCAAAATCAAATTTATCTGTCAAAGACGGGTCTAGGTCAGGATTTCCTTGAAAAATATTGACATTACTGGCATAATTCACAGCAGGATTCATAAAACGACCTCGTGGTCTTGACAAACGTTTGCTGTAACTTGTTGTGATGTTACTTTGGTCTGAAATTTCATAACTCACAAAGGCACTTGGGAAAAAATTATTGTACTTTTTAGAATCGAACTTGCTGGTTTCTAACAAATTGACTTCGATATTGGTGTCTTCCCAACGCAAGCCAAATAAATAAGAGAATTTATTTTTTTTGAAACCAAATTGCGTATAAAGGGCATTGATATTTTCTAAAAATTCTAAAGTATCGGATAAATTATTGATTCTAATTCCTTGTTCGTCAAGAACGTAATATCTATTGTTCAAGTTTCCAAAACTTCCTTTATATCCTGCTTCAAACTGACTTCCATTCTCCATTGGCAAAACATAATCAACTTGCAATTGTGATTGTTTTTGAACTTGGTCGTTTAGTGTATTGTTGAAATTATTGGTATCTGTGATAATGCTTTGGTTGTTGTCAGTATTTCTTGAAATAGAAGCATCAACTGTGAGTTTATGTCCTTTGTCGTTGAAGTTTTTGATTAAGTTGGAAGTATATTCCACATTTTCGTCAGCGGATTCTCCTTTTCCCAAACGATAGGTTGAACCTGTAAAATTCTTATTGGCATCAAAATTATTGAAATTGATTAAATCATCATTTCCTCCATCATTTTTTTGGTAATTGATTGCATTTGTCCAAAAAGTGTTTTTTGCAACAGTCCATTCCACTCCCACTCTTCCGTTGAAACCATCTCTGAATCTCTCTGTATTTCTAGTTTCATATAAATAATTCTTAATAGAACCGTTAGTATTAAAATATTCTGAATCAGTTTTTCCTCCTCCTTCTGTTGTTCTGCGACCATAACCCGCAGTAGTAAAATAGTTTAGTTTTTCGGTTTTATAATTCAAATTGGCGGTTAAGCCATAAGTTTCTGGAATACCTCCCGAAGCGATAAACGTTCCGTTGAAACCTTGATTTTTCCCTTTTTTCAAAATAATATTGATTAATCCCGAACCTCCTTCGGCCTCATATCTAGCTGATGGATTAGTGATAACTTCCACTTTGTCAATGGCATCGGCAGGAAGTTGTCTTAAAGCTTCGGCAATATTTACTGCATAAGAGGGTCTTCCATCAATCAAAATTCGGATATTGTCACTGCCTCTCAAGCTTACATTTCCTTCTGTATCAACAGAAACAGAAGGGACATTATCCAAAACATCGCTAACCGTTCCGCCTTTGACTATCATATCTTGGCCCACATTATATACTTTTTTGTCTAATTTGATTTCTACAGAAGATTTCTCGGCACGAACTTCGACTTCGTTCAATTGTGTAGCATCTTCCTCTAAAGCAATTTGCCCTAAATTAGTGCTTTCCTGAAGTTTTCTTTGGCTTATTAAATTGGGTTTAAAAGAGATAAACTCAACTGTAATATCATATATACCTGGATTAATGTCAACATCAAACTCACCTTTGGAATTTGTAATTCCGCCTGAAATTCCTTTGGGGAATTTAGGATTTACAAAAGTGATTGTAGCATATTCAAGAGGTTGTTTGCTTACTTTCTCGATTACAGTTCCTTTGATTTTGATTTTTGCAACTTGGGGTCTTTGTTGTGAATAATTATTTTGCGAATAATTAATAATTGAAGTTAATAACGACAATAGAATTAAAATTAATTTGAG
>DMHA01000003.1:0-5804 GCA_003449615.1 Flavobacterium sp. | reverse complement strand
CATTTGAGGTTTTTCATTAAAAGGAATATTTTTTTCTTGAATTAGAATGCAAAAGTAGTTTTTGGTTTAAGCAAGAAATCACAAAGGTTTGTTAATATTATGGCATTAAATAATAGTGGTTATTTTTTCTAAAGGTCTTGCTATAACTGCTTTATCTCCGTTGACAACAATGGGTCTTTCAATTAAAATTGGATTTGAAATCATCGCCAGAACGATTTCATTATCGGACAAGGGCTTGTCTTTGAAATTTTCTATCCAAATTTTCTCTTTCTTTCGCACCAATTCAATAGGTTTTATGTCTAATTTTTCGATAATTGACTTCAATTCATCAAATGTTGGAACATCATCAAGGTATTTGATAACCTTAAATTCTTGACCAGAATCTTCAAGAAAAGTGAGACATTCCCTTGATTTTCCGCAGCGGGAATTATGATATATTTGAATCATATAGCAATAGTGATTATTATTTTTTTGCAAAGTAAGGTATAAAAACGCAAAATTAGGTTAATTTCGGGCGGACAATATTAGGTTTAAGTATTAATTAATTCTATTTTAAAAATGTATATAGAACAAGCGTTTAAAGGAAATAATTCTTGGATAAGCAATTTAATTCCGATGTTGTGTATTGCTGTTTTTTTTGGTTTGAATTTTATGGTTTCGGAAGAGCAAATCGAGAAAATGAATCAATCGATGCGGCAAATGCCGAATAATGAAGCACTGATTTTGGGATTGTTACCGTTTGCTTTTCTGCTCGGACTACTGTTTTTATTGTTTCGGAGTTGGCACCAAAGAAGCCTACTTTCTCTGACCACTTCTAGAGAAAAAGTAGATTACAAGAGAATTTTCTTTTCGTTTTCATTGATTGTTTTATTGACAGTTATTGGATTTTTGTTTTCCTATTTTTTCGACAATTCGAACATGGTTTGGAATTTCAATCTGTCGAAATTTAGCCTTTTGTTCCTAATTAGTCTTTTGTTATTTCCTTTCCAAATAGGTTTTGAAGAATATTTATTTAGAGGATATTTGATGCAACAAATTGGCGTTATTGTCAAGAACAGATGGTTTCCTTTACTTTTTACATCGATTGTTTTTGGGTTGATGCATTTTGCCAATCCCGAAGTGGCACATTTGGGTTATGGTGTGATGGTATTTTATATTGGAACTGGATTCCTACTAGGAATTATGACCTTAATGGACGAAAGTCTTGAACTGGCCTTGGGTTGTCATTTGGGAAATAATTTAATAGCTGCTTTATTAATTACCTCAAATTATTCGGCAATACAAACAGATTCAATTTTTAAATATTCTGGTGTTGAAAATCCAACAGCTATTTTAATAGAAATGATAATTTCAATTGCAATTGTGTATCCGATAATCTTATATATATTTGCAAAAAGATATAATTGGACGAACTGGAAAGCAAAACTTACTGGTAAAGTGCACCTTCAAATAAAAAAATATGATACACAAGCTAACGCATCAAATAACCTATAAAAACATTCACAACCGTTTCAAATTGAACGGAATTCACATCACTCGAGAAGAAATGTTTTATGTTGCCTATAGTTTTATCAAAGAGGGAAAACCTTTTGAACAACATATTGGAACTTTCTTGTTGGATTGGTTTGACGAAAAACCTTATATTGAATTGAGTACTTCAGGAACAACTGGAGTTCCAAAAGTCATTAGAATCGAAAAACAAGCCATGCTTGAATCGGCATTAGCCACTGGAGATTATTTTGGTTTAGAACCTGGAGACACCATGTTGCATTGTTTACCAACCAATTATGTTGCTGGAAAAATGATGTGGGTTCGTTCCTTTATTTTGGGATTGGACATGAAATTTGTGGAGCCAACCTCAAATCCATTAGACAAAATCGATGAGAGTTTTGATTTTTGTGCCATGGTTCCTTTACAAGCCAAAAACTCTTTGAAAAAACTCAAACAAAAAAAGATACAAAAATTAATCATTGGCGGAGTAAAAATTCACAAGGCATTAGAAGAAGAATTGGTAAAATTACCTATGGAAATTTATGAAACTTATGGTATGACAGAAACCATTACTCATATTGCAGCAAAAAAAATTGGAGCTGTGGCATTTACTACTTTACCCAACGTAACAGTTTCTTCTGATGACAGACAATGTTTAGTGATCAATGCCAAAAATATAAGTAAGAATGAGATTGTAACCAATGATATTGTAAAATTAATTTCGGATACTCAATTTATTTGGGAAGGAAGATTTGACAATGTAATTAATAGTGGAGGAATCAAATTATTGCCAGAAAAAATCGAGGAAAAACTTTCAAAATTAATCCAAAGAAGGTATTTTATTTTTGGAAAAGCCGATGATACCTTAGGCGAAAAAGCAGTGCTTTATGTTGAAGGAGAACCATTTACTATTGAGGATTCCGTATTTAATGTTTTAAATAAATACGAAATACCAAAGGAAATTATATTCATTCCTAAGTTTCAAGAAACTGCAACAGGTAAAATTATGAGAAACGAAAGTGTTTTGTCTTTATAACAAAAAATCTCTATTTTCATTAAACTTGAATTACACCCAAATTAAATTTCTTTTCAATCGGCGAATGATTGGCAGCTTCAATTCCCATCGAAATCCAAGTTCTTGTTTCTAATGGGTCAATGATAGCATCTGTCCAAAGTCGGGAAGCGGCATAATAAGGAGAAGTTTGCTCGTCATAACGGGCTTTTATTTTTTCGAATAACTCCTTTTCTTTTTCTTCATCCACAATTTCTCCTTTGGCTTTTAACGAGGAAGCTTCAATTTGTGCCAATACTTTGGCGGCTTGTGTTCCGCCCATAACAGCCAGTTCGGCACTTGGCCAAGCCACAATTAATCGAGGGTCATACGCTTTTCCACACATGGCATAATTTCCAGCACCATAAGAATTTCCAACAATTATGGTAAACTTTGGCACTACCGAATTGGAAACTGCATTTACCAATTTGGCTCCATCTTTTATAATCCCACCCTGTTCTGATTTGGAACCGACCATAAATCCGGTGACGTCTTGCAGGAAAACTAGCGGTATTTTCTTTTGGTTGCAATTGGCAATAAATCGGGTGGCTTTATCCGCAGAATCTGAATAAATAACGCCGCCAAACTGCATTTCGCCAGTTTTGGTTTTTAATACTTTGCGCTGATTAGCCACAATTCCTACAGCCCAACCATCAATTCTAGCATAACCTGTGATAATGGTTTGTCCGTAACCTTCTTTGTAGGCTTCAAATGCAGAATTATCCACCAATCGATTGATGATATCCATCATATCATATTGTTCATTTCGAGCTTTTGGCAAAATACCGTAAATCTCTTTTTGTTCAAAACTTGGCTTTTCAGATTTAATTCGGTTAAAACCTGCCTTATCATATTCGCCAATTTTGTCCACAATATTTTTTATTTTGTCTAAAGCGTCTTTATCATCTTTGGCTTTATAATCTGTAACTCCAGAAATTTCGCAATGTGTTGTGGCTCCTCCAAGGGTTTCGTTGTCTATGTTTTCGCCAATAGCAGCTTTGACTAAATAACTGCCAGCCAAAAAAATACTTCCTGTTTTATCCACAATCAAAGCTTCATCACTCATAATTGGCAGATAAGCACCACCAGCAACACAGCTTCCCATCACTGCTGAAATTTGGGTAATTCCCATACTGCTCATTATGGCATTGTTTCTAAAAATACGTCCAAAGTGTTCTTTGTCAGGGAAAATCTCATCTTGTAAAGGCAAAAACACACCCGCCGAATCCACCAAATAAATAATAGGAATTCTATTTTCCATAGCAATTTCTTGTGCTCTTAGGTTTTTCTTTGCTGTAATCGGGAACCAAGCTCCTGCTTTTACAGTAGCATCATTGGCAACCACAATACATTGTTTGCCTTTAATGTAACCTATTTTCACAATCACACCACCAGATGGACATCCTCCAAATTCTGGGTACATTCCTTCGCCAACAAAGGCGCCAATTTCTATTGATTTTGCTTTAGAATCCAACAAATAATCGATACGCTCCCGTGCGGTCATTTTGCCTTCGGAATGTAATTTTTGAATGCGATTTGCCCCACCACCCAGTTTTACTTTGGAAAATTTATGGTGCAAGTTTGAAACAAGGAGTTTATTGTGGTCTTCGTTTTTATTGAAGTTCAAGTCCATATTGAAATTGTGTTTATCGGAAAATTGAGTTGGCTAAATTACGAAATCCATTGGAAAAATTTAAGGCATTTTTTTTTGGTGTACTACAAATTGCATTTAAAAAAAATTTGCCTTAAGTACCAACGGTTGAAACCCTTGTCTATGGTCATTGACAAGGTTTTCCTCTTCAACATTTTTCAGGTTCCAACCGTGAGGGAAAGAATTTTAATAACATTGCAGTTATAGTTCTTTTTGATTATATGAATTTTCGTACATCCTTTTTTTGACCACAAATTTGCTTCGCCAGTTCGCTATCGCTCGGGTCACTAATTTTCACAAATTAATCTGTGTAAATCTTTGTAATCTGTGTCAATTTTTTAATGTATTTTTTGTATTTAAAAGTTTTTATTTCTTCAAATCATTAACTAATCGTTTCAAAATCGCCCATTGTTTTAAGGCATCACGAGCTTCTACTGCGGGATAACCCAACATTGTTTTTCCAGCTGGAATGTCGGTAACAACGCCAGAACCCGCGCCAACAATAGCTCCGTCTCCAATGGTAGTGTGGTCTTTTATAGAAGCGCTTCCGCCAATAATAACGCCATTTCCTAAAGTTACTGAACCTGCTAATCCAGAATTTCCAGCCATTATACAAAATTTTCCAAGTCTTGAATTATGACCAATTTGAACTAAATTATCAATCTTGCATCCATCTCCCAAGACTGTTGAGCTAAATTTTCCTCTATCAACACAAGAATTTGCACCAATTTCGACGCCGTTCCCAATAATCACATTTCCGATTTGTGGTATTTTGACCAATCCTCTTTCGGGACAAGGACGAAATCCAAAACCATCGGCGCCAATTGTCGCATTGGGATGAATAATGCAATCGCTGCCAATATGACAACGCTCTCTAACCACTGTGCCAGACCAAATGATAGTATTTTTTCCAATAGTACATTCGTCAAGAATGGTAACATTGGGATAAATTGTTACGTTTTCTCCAAGTAGCACCTTTGGTCCAATATAACTTCCAGCACCAATTCGAGTTCCATTTCCAATAATCGCAGTTAAATCAATTACTGCTTTAGGATGAATATTAGTCGAGAATAATGGAGTAGGCGGTGCAAAAAGTTCCAAGACTTGTGACATTGCCAAATCGGCATTTTTTACTTTTATAAAAGCCCTGTTTTCTCCCGGTTCGATAGAAATATCTTCGTTGACAACCGCTGCACACGCTTTAGAAGTTGCCCAAAATTTTTCGTATTTTTTGTTTCCAATAAAAGAAATTTCGGAAATATTGGCCAATTCTAATTGTTCGGGAGCAGTTATTTTGATGGAAGTATTGCCCACAATTGTGCCTTGTAAAACTTCGTTGATTTCTTGAATGGAATAGGATTTCATTGCTTTTAGTTTTGGATATATTTACCAAATAAAGCAAATTTGAGATGAAATTCCTAATGAATTATTTAGAACCAAACTTTATTAGACTTACACAAGAAAAATTTGAAATAAATAATTTATTTATTTGGGTTTCTAATTCTTATAAAAATAAAGACCTAACAACTTTTTAAAACCTGTTAGGTCAAAAAAAGCTCATTTACTTTCGCAAATGAGCTTTATATTTTCTCTTTTATTTGTACAATTTCT
>DMHA01000379.1:916-4058 GCA_003449615.1 Flavobacterium sp. | reverse complement strand
GACCTAAACGCCTATACCTATTTTTTTAAATTGGAGGTCACAATTTGTGACATCCAATTTTACTATTTATTCTAACTTGAAGTATCCAATTGCAACTTCCAACTTTGACTACCGAAGCTATTTAATGTTCTGAAATCAACTCCAATTCTGTTCTGAAAGAAAGCATTTTGTCTCCAAAAAATTGTAAGGCTTCCTCACGCAATTTTGGTGCATCTTCCAGATAATATTTTTCTAAAGTTTCCTTACTGTCCGTCGTGAATTGAACAGAATAGGTTGTTCCTCCCATTTCTTCCTCAATTAAAACCCGCACCATTCGTGCCGAAGTAAATTTTCCAGTGGCGAGCATTTCTGGAATGTGCTTGTGTTGCATCCAAATCATCCATTGATCGTGGACGCTTTCGTGTATGTTTGTGGTAACGTTGTAGATGATCATTGGTTAACTGGTTAATTGTTTAATCGGTTAATCAAATAAACGATTAACCGATTAACCTTCTTTTAAAGATTTTTATCTCCTCGCAATTGCCTATATTTTTTTCGCGCTTCAACAAAATAAATGCTGTCCTGATGATTGAAAATTATTTTCTCGTAAAGCAGTTTGGCTTTTTCGGGTTGTTGTAGCTTATTGTTCTCAATTTCTGCCGAAAAATACAGGGCTTCGTCGATGTAAATTCCATCAGCGTGATGATCTATAATATTCTGATATTGGCTTAAAGCCAAAGTAAATTCGCCTTGTTTTTCGTAAATTTTACCCAAACGCAATAGAGTAACTGCTTCAATGTCTTGTCCTTTGAAGCTTTTCAAAATCGACTGAAATTGCATTGTTGCCTCTTGATTCCGGTTTTGATACAATAGATAATCGCCTTTGGCAAACTGTTTCAAAGCAGTTTGGGTCGAATCGGCGACGGTATTGTCGTTGATTAAAAGAAAATATTCCAAAGCATCATTGGCAATCAATTGGGTACTCGCCGATTTTAATGCCGCAAATTGTTTCAAAGCCCACGCAAAATCCCCTTGAAAATAGCTGGTTTTTGCCCCCTTCAAACTCGCTTCGTGTGCCACGGCATCGTTTTTTAAATCTTCTTGAATTTGGGAATAATACAACAAGGCTTGGTTGTATTTTTCCTCGAAAAGCAAAATATCTGCTAGTTCCATTTTGGCATTGGCAACTTCATATTCATTCAATGGCAAGTCGAGGGCTTTCTTGATTATGGCTTTTCCTTCTTGGGGTTTTTGCAAATTGAATGTTAAAAAATGTGCTTGAATGAGCTGTAAAGAAAGGGTTTGTGCATTTACTTCATATTCCTTCAATAATCCGATAAGTTCCATATTGATGGTGTCAAAATCCTTTTCGGATGCTTTGTCGATTCGAATTTGCATTAAATAGGCATTGGCTTGGATGCTCAAATCTAAATCTTTGGTGTTTTCCAATACAAAGCCGAGAATTTCTTTGGCTACATCGTGATTGTCTTCATCGATGGCAAGTTGGGCTAAATTCAAGATGCTGGAAAGCGATTCTGGATTGCGTTTGAAGATTGCTTTTTCTTGAATAAAAGCCTTGCCAAACTCTTTTTGTTGGACATAAAACCAACTCAAAAATTGGTTCCAAAACACCTCTTGCGTCTTTTGGGTTTTAATAATTAAAGCTTTACGCAAGGTTTCGTTGAAGTTTTCATCTCCCTCTTCAACCATAAAACGAGCCAATTGATTTTGGATTTGAATCGAATTTTGAGGATTGGCTAAAGCTTCGTCTAGGAAAGTGGAAATCATCATTTCGGTATTGCCCAATTGTCCGTAAAGCAATGCCATTTGATAATTAAAATTGAAATTTGGCTCGATTGTTATTGCTGTTTGATAGGCTTTCAAAGCATAATCAATCAATACTTTTCTTTCGAAAGCATTGGCAATGCCATAAACTTCGTTGGGATTTTTCTTGATTTGGTCGATGGCATCGTCATAGTATTTTTTGGCGGAAGCCTCTTTTTTTTGCAACTGGAAATTATAACCCAATTCCACCAAAAAAAAGGCTTGCCTGTAAATATTCAATTGCTCTCGAAGGGATTTCTCGGCAATATCAAATTGCTGTAATTGTTGGTAACAATCAACAGTTCGTTGAAAATAAAGAAAGTTTGAAGGTTGGTTTTTTAACAGCTCCTCATAACTGATTTTAGCTTTCTCGAAATCGCCTTTCTCAAAATAATATTGCGCCAATTGTTCGTTTTGCGAAAAACAAAACAAGGAGAAAAACAGGGTGATAGGTAAAAAGAGGGTTTTCATTTGTTTATTTCTTTGGATTGCCTAAAAATAATTTAGCATTCAACCCTGTTACTACCTTTTTGCCCGTTTTTGCTTCTAATTCTTTTCTGGCATTTCCGGCAATGGTGCCACCTTGTTTGGCTACTTTTTTACTTTCCTCAAATGTCTTTGGATCAACCGCTTGCGAAATGTCTTTGGTAGAAGCCTCTGCCAACATATTCAATATGAGCTCGGTATTTGTCATATTGTCTCTTAGATTTTCTTTTTTCAACCCTTTAAAGGTTTTGTATTCTTTGGTTGTTTTGCCAGACCAGGTTTTGGTAATAATGTCAGTCAAAGTTGCAAATTGTTGTCCTTCTTTCAAACCCAATCGATTCCATTCATCGGTTAGTTCTTTGCGGATTTCAATACTTTTCAGTCGTTGATTGATCCAATTTTCGCTATAGCCAAGATTTAAGTATTGCTGCAAAGCCCTGTCAATAGTGAGTTCTGGGTCTTGCATTTCGTCTATTCGCTCATTGGCTATTTGAGCCAACCATAATTTAAAAGGTTCTGCTTTGGGCGATGGAATAGATTGTATCAACCTGAAAATCTGTTCCGTATCGGCTACATCGGTTTTGTAATATTTCCCATCTGATGCTTCCATTTTCAGTTGACTACAATTTGTAGCCAACTGACTTCCCTCTTTTTTTAATCTTATTTTCAGTACACTCCAATATTTTCTTGGATTGGGACTTTCAGTTAATACGGCAATAACATCTACAATAGAGAAATACCATTTTTCTTGCTCATCATCCCAAACGGTGCGAACCTGTGTGTTTTCAAATAGTTTGATTTCGTTATTCATATTCTTTTACATTTAATTGGTTTCAGTTGTCCGATTTTTTCG
>DMHA01000379.1:0-774 GCA_003449615.1 Flavobacterium sp. | reverse complement strand
ATCAAATCCGCAATAACCTCGCAAAACTTCAGGAATTACAATGCCTTCGGCAGTTTGGTAATTTTCTAAAATTCCTGCCAACACTCTTGGCAAAGCCAATGAACTTCCGTTTAGGGTGTGTGCCAATTGGTTTTTTCCGTCTTTGTCCTTGAAACGCAATTTCAAACGATTTGCCTGAAAAGTCTCGAAATTAGAAACCGAACTGATTTCTAACCAACGCTCTTGCGCCGTAGAATACACTTCGAAATCATAAGTCAACGCCGAGGTGAAACCCATATCGCCACCGCAAAGACGCAGTATTCTGTAGGGTAATTTCAATTCTTGCAAAATACTTTTTACATGTTCGACCATTCCTTCTAAAGCTTCGTAAGATTTATCAGGATGCTCCACTCGCACAATTTCGACTTTGTCAAATTGGTGCAAACGGTTCAAACCCCGAACGTGCGCACCATAAGAACCAGCTTCACGACGGAAACAAGGGGTGTAAGCGGTTGCCAAAACTGGCAATTCGTTTTCGTTGAGAATCACGTCACGAAACAAATTGGTTACCGGAACTTCGGCGGTTGGAATTAAATATAAATTATCGGTGGCATCGTGGTACATTTGCCCTTCTTTGTCCGGCAATTGTCCCGTTCCATAAGCCGAAGCTTCGTTGACCATGTGTGGCACTTGGTATTCTTTGTAACCGGCAGCGGTGTTTTTGTCTAAGAAATAAGAAATCAAAGCGCGTTGCAATCTGGCTCCTTTTCCTTTATACACTGGAAATCCTGCTCC
>DMHA01000189.1 GCA_003449615.1 Flavobacterium sp. | reverse complement strand
TGGGGAAGTGGATTTCAATTAGGGTTCTGTTTTTTTTAAAATGCAATTTGTCGTGCACCCTCCTAAAGATAGAAAATAAATTAATGTTTTTTTTTACTTTGGAAATCTTTGCAATCTTTGCAATTTGAGTTAAAAAATTTATTTCTTCGCCACCCAATAATGTCTTAAATCCAAAGTATTTGGATATTCTGGATTGACTAATTCTATGGGTGTATCGGGTTTTAAATTGGTTTTGTTTTGAGCCACAAATCTCGAAACTGTTGGTGTGTCAATGACTGGCGCACTTTGTTCTGTAGTGGCAGATGGCGTATGACCAAAATCCCAAAAACGACTAATTTTTCTTGACTCAGCTTCATAACTATTGATGGGTACCGTATCAAAACTTCGCCCTCCGGGATGCGAAACAAAATAGGTGCAACCACCAATGACTTTATTGTTCCAAGTATCTACAATATCAAAAACCAGTGGCACATCGACCCCAATATTAGGATGCAAAGCCGACGGAGGATTCCAAGCTTTGTATCGAATTCCAGCCACATATTCGCCTTTAGTTCCTGTACTTCTCAAGGGAATTCTACAGCCTTTACATAACAAAATATGGCGATCAGGAATAATTCCAGAAACTTTTACTTGCAATCTTTCAAGGGAGGAATCTACAAAACGAGCCGTGCCATTGCTGGATAATTCTTCGCCCAAAACGTGCCAAGGCTCTATTCCCAAACGGATTTCCAATTGAATATTATCCACCGTAATACCACCGTGATGCGGAAATCTAAACTCAAAAAACGGGTCGAACCACGAAATGTCAAAATCATAACCAGCGGTTTTCAAATCATTCACCACATCAATCATATCGAGATAAGCGAAGTGTGGCAACAGGAATTTATCGTGCAATTCGGTTCCCCAACGCACTAATTTTTTCTCGTATGGATTCTTCCAAAATTTGGCAACCAAGGAACGCACCAAGAGGTTTTGAACCAAGTTCATGTGTTTGTGTGGCGGCATATCAAAAGCACGCAATTCTAGTATTCCCAAACGTCCTGTGGGCGAATCTGGAGAGTATAATTTGTCGATGCAAAACTCAGTTCGATGGGTATTTCCAGTGATGTCTGTCAATAAATTTCTAAAAATTCGATCGACCATCCAGAATGGAATGTCTTTATCTCTTGGAATTTGTTCAAAAGCGATTTCCATTTCATACAAACGCTCATCACGACCTTCATCAATTCGTGGAGCTTGGCTCGTTGGTCCAATAAATGGTCCTGCAAAAAGGTAACTCAAAACAGGATGATGTTGCCAATAGGTAATCAAACTCCGCAACAAATCAGGTCTTCGCAACAACGGACTGTCTTCAGGTTTTGAAGCTCCCAATGTCACGTGATTTCCACCACCAGTTCCCGTATGGCGGCCATCGACCATAAATTTATCGGTTCCCAAACGAGAAAGAAAAGCTTCTTCATACAAAGCAGTGGTATGATCTACAATTTCTTGCCAAGATTTTGCGGGATGCACATTAACTTCGATAACGCCGGGATCAGGAGTTACCATCATTTTTTCGATGCGGTAATCCGTTTTGGGTTGGTAACCTTCAATACGAACTGGTATTTGCAATTTTTCGGCAGTAGATTCTACTGAAGCAATTAGGTCTAAATAAGTTTCCAAATAATCTGTTGGAGGTAAGAAAACATAGATTATTCCGTCTCGTTCTTCCACACACATTGCCGTCGAAAAAGTCTCAACTTCAAACAATAAGGGTTCTTTTTCTTCTTCCTCTTCATCCCCTAATTTTGGAGCAAGATTCGCTTTATAAGTTGGCGAAATACTGCCATATCTTTCTTCTAAAGATTGATGATAATCGCCCAATGGTGGTAACTCTTCGAATAAACTTCGGGAAACGGGTTGCTCTCTTTTGTTTTTAGAAACTTTTGGCAAAGATTCTAAAGGCAAACGCAAGCCAATAGGGGAGTTGCCCGGAATCAAATAACATTGTCCTCTTCGGAATTCCCAGACACAGCTTACCCAATTATGGGTTTCGTGAATCCATTTCAGCGGCAAAACAAAACCCGAAGGATTGTTCAAGCCTTTTTCCAACAATTTAGCCAAAGTATGTCGCTGAATAGAATCTTTCAGATTTACTGCCAACGGATCTAAATTTACAGGCAATTTTCCTTCTTCCAAAGCCCAATAAATGGGATCTTCATAAGTAGGATTTATATTTTTGATGTCAATACCCAAGTATTTTGTCAGTTCAATGGCAAAACGTTCGGCATCGTGAAAAGTAAATTTTTTTTCGTCTTCTTTGGCAATCAAAGCATCGTTTTTCCATATAGGCAAACCGTCTTTTCTCCAGTATAAAGCATATTGCCAACGCGGAAATAATTCGCCCGGATACCATTTTCCTTGACCAAAATGAAGCAATCCTCCGTGGGCAAAACGACCTTTCAATCGCAAAGCCAAATCATAAGCTAGTTTTCGTTTCAAAGGACCATCGGCAGTAGAATTCCATTCGGGAGATTCAAAATCGTCGATGGAAACAAAAGTAGGTTCGCCACCCATTGTCAAACGGACATCGCCTTCGATTAAATCTTTTTCGACCACATTTCCCACTTCCATAATATCCTGCCATTGCTTTTCGGAGTATGGCTTGGTCACTCTTGGATCTTCATAAATTCGGGTCACGGTATTGTCAAATTCAAATTCCACTTGACAAATTTCGGTAGCACCAGTTACGGGAGCAGCACTTTCATAATCGGGTGTACAACTTAACGGAATATGTCCTTCGCCAGCAAAAAGTCCCGAAGTGGGGTCAAGTCCAATCCAACCTGCGCCAGGCAAATAGACCTCGACCCAAGCGTGCAAATCGGTAAAATCATTTTCGGGTCCAGAAGGACCATCCAGCGATTTCACATCCGAAGTTAATTGTACCAAATAACCCGAAACAAATCGCGTTGCCAAGCCAATACTTCGCAAGGCTTGTACTAAAAGCCAAGCAAAATCACGACAAGAACCACTCTGCAATTCTAGTGTTTCTTCGCTAGTTTGTACACCTACTTCAAGGCGAATATTGTAATTTAATGTATTATAAACCAGCTGATTGGCGTAAACTAAAAAATCAACTGTTTTTAAATCTTTCATTTGAGACAATTGATGAACAAGTGCGTCAAATTTTTCTCCTTTTTCTTTTACTTCTAAATACGGAAATAATTCTTTAAACAAATTAGTATCATAACCAAAAGGAAATGTTTCTGCATATTCTTCTACAAAAAAGTCAAATGGATTAATCACTTTCAGTTTGGCAATGATTTCCACTTCGACTCTTAATTCGGTTGTAGGTTCGTTAAAAACCACTCTCGCCTGATAATTTCCAAAAGGGTCTTGTTGCCAATTGATGAAGTGAGTTTCAGGATAAATCTTAAAAGAATATCCTTCAATAGCCGTTCGGGAATGTGCGGCAGGTCTGAGTCTAAAAATATGAGGAAATAGTTTTACACTTCGATCAAATTTGTAAGCTGTTTTGTGCGAAATGGCTATTTTTATGGACATAGGAAAGTTTTTTTTAAAGCATTATTTGACAGTTACAAATATTGAAAAAAAATCACTATTTATCGAATTTATATGATAATAATTAAACTATTTTGTTTGAAAATATCTTTAAATTGACATTTTTAGGTTTTGAAATTGAGAATAATGTAAATTTGGTCTAAATATTGACTAATTCGGAATTTTCTCCATTTCTAGTTTCAACTGATTGGATTCATTTTTCAGTAAATTTATTTCGTTTTTGAAAGAGTCAATATTTTTTTGCAACAAATCCATTTGTTGTTTTTTTTCTTCGGCGGTCCTCAAGAGCTTAAAACCAGACGTGTTTTGAAGTTTTTTTTTCGTTTCGATTACATTATTTTGGTAATCCGCCAATAGTTTTACTATTTTTAGAAGCCTGTTGTTTGCGTTTTGGGTCAATGCTCTAGAGGTTCTTTCGGCATCAATTTTTTCTTGAATGATTGCTTGAATTTTTTGTTCGTCTAATTCCTTTTGTTTGAGTTCCAATTGGGTGTTTTCGACTTCGGTTTTATGATTTTTGATTCTTAATTCTCGGCTTCTATTTTCTTCAATATTTTTCAAAACATTAATTACAATCAATAGCATAATAGCAACACTAGCTATAAAAAAAAGATTTTTAGGCAAACCCAGAATTTTACGAGCTTCTTTTTTGGTAGCTATTTTGGGTGTTGTCTCGGCAGTTTCAAACAGTGGATATGGTGGGGGATTTGTCACAAAAAGTTGGTTGAGTTCGGGTATTTCGCCAGCCGTTTTCCAATGCAACATTCCTTCGAACCATACGGGACTTTTTTTGGTGATTTTTTTTTCTTTTAATTCTTCTATATCAAATGGACCACTACTTTCAGTTCCGTTATGTAGATAGTATTTTTTCATTGTTTTTCAATTGATTTTTTCTAAGCTACAATCATTTTTTAAACTTCAAAATTACAAGCTGTTGGAAGATTAAACAAATATTATTTTATAGGTTATTGAATAATTTAGAAGGAGTTTTTTTTGACATTAAATTAAGATATTTTTTCAATTCTTAGGGTAAACGGTTCAATTAAAATAAGAAAATGTTTCATTGTTTTCTATCTTTAATAAAGTTTCATAAATTAAATTTATTACGTTTTCCACATCTTCTCGATGCACCATTTCAACGGTTGTGTGCATGTATCTCAAAGGTAGTGAAATTAATGCCGAGGCAACACCTCCATTGCTATAAGCAAAAGCATCGGTATCAGTTCCAGTTACTCTCGAAGAAGCCAAACGTTGAAAAGGAATCTTCTTTTCGTTGGCAATATCTAAAATAAGTTCCCTTAAATTATTCTGAACCGCTGGAGCATAAGTAATTACTGGGCCTTTTCCGATTTTTATTTCTCCTTCAATTTTCTTGTCAATCATTGGAGTAGTAGAATCGTGACAAACATCGGTGATGATGGCAACATTAGGTTTGATGGTTTTGGTAATCATTTCAGCACCACGAAGTCCCACTTCTTCCTGCACTGAATTGGTAATATACAACCCGAAAGGCAGTTTAATTTTATTTTCATGCAGCAAACGAGCCACTTCGGCAATCATAAATCCACCCATTCGATTATCAATGGCGCGACATACAAATTTATTTTCGTTCAAAACCATAAACTCGTCAGGATAAGTGATCACGCAACCTACATGAACGCCCAGTGCATCTACTTCTTCTTTTTTTGAACAACCAATATCAATAAATAAATTATCAATTTTTGGTGTTTCTTCCTTACTTCTATTTCGAGTATGAATGGCTGGCCAACCAAAAACACCTTTCACAATTCCTTTTTTGGTATGGATATTTACCCTTTTCGATGGTGCAATTTGATGATCTGAACCACCATTTCTAATTACATAAATCAATCCATCATCTGTAATATAATTCACATACCAAGAAATTTCATCGGCATGACCCTCAATTACTACTTTGTATGTCGCATTTGGATTAATGATTCCCACAGCAGTTCCATAAGTATCTGTGATAAATGTATCTACATAAGGTTTTACATAGTCCATCCACAGTTTTTGACCCGAACTTTCATATCCAGTAGGCGAAGCATTATTAAGATAGTTTTCTAAAAATGTGAGAGATGACTTTTTTAATATCGATTTTGAACTCATAAAAATTAATTTTTGGCTAAATTAAAAATTTGGCATTAGAGTTGTGCATAAATGTATAATTTTGTATGATAAATCATTGTTGTCCGATAAAA
>DMHA01000258.1 GCA_003449615.1 Flavobacterium sp. | reverse complement strand
ATTGCTGCCAATTTATTGTGCGATCGAATGGAGGAAATGATAGCACAAACAGGGCAAAATGGTTTTCATTTTGTGGATGAAGCTGCACCACCTGCTTTGATGCGTGCTTTGGCACTCGAAATTCTCCGCAGGAAATTCTCGGTTAGTTGGTGGACAAATATTCGATTCGAAAAAAGCTTTACGAGAGATTTGTGTTTGTTGCTCAAAGCTTCTGGTTGTATCGCCGTTTCAGGCGGACTCGAAGTGGCTTCGGACAGATTATTGAGATTGATTGACAAAGGCGTTACCGTAGAACAAGTGGCAAAAGTTACCCAAAATTTCACTGAAGCTGGGATTATGGTTCACGCCTATTTGATGTATGGTTATCCAACGCAAACGGTTCAGGAAACGGTGGACAGCCTCGAAATGGTTCGACAAATGTTTGAAGAAGGCATTTTGCAATCGGGTTTTTGGCATCAATTTGCGATGACGGCACATAGCCCAGTTGGGATGTTTCCAGAAAAATTTGGTGTCAGTCCAATTTCCCCTCCTTTTGAGGGGTCGGGGGAGGTTTTTGCCAATAACGATATTAATTTCGTTGATAAAACAGGAATCGACCACGATAAATTTAGTTTTGGATTAAAAAAATCACTCTACAATTTTATGCACGGAATATGTTTTGACTATGAATTGCAGGAGTGGTTCGACTTCAAAATCCCGAAAACCAAAATCCATCCTGATTTTATTGCTAATGCTTTGGAGGAAAGTTTTGATTCCTTCGTTCCTCGCAATGACAAACCAACTGCCAAAATTGTTTGGATAGGAGGGAAGCCCGTTGTGGAACATTTTACGAAATCCAAAAAAGGAAATAGTTGGGAAATGATGACTTTGACTTTTCACAACAAAAAGGAAAGTTTTTCAATTCAAACTGGCAAAAATGAGGGAGAATGGCTGGTACAAATTCTTGAAAAAATAGCTGTCCATTCTATTCCCACTTCGGGGGCATGTCCCGACTTTTCGGGAGTTAGGGGGATTACATTTCAAGAAATTAAAGCCGATTTTGAAACCCATTTTGAGAATTTTGAATTGTTTTGGTATTCAAAACCTGTCAATATATTGAGGGAATCTGGATTGTTGGTTTTATAAATGATAATATTTTTTACACTTTCATTTTTACTGTTAATTTATAAATATTCGTTTCTAAAATATCGGTATCATTGTCTTCGCAAATCAGAAATTGGATTTCATTTTCGGTCTTTTTGTAAAGTGTCAAGCCTTCAAATTTATGGGTATCGGATATTTTTTGAGTGAACTCGATTTCGAAAGTTTGGCTGTTGAGGCGACCAATAATACTTCCTAGAATTTCGCCATCATCATAAGTAGAAGTGGTGTCTTCAGCTGTGGCTAAAAAGTAAATTTTATCCTCGACCAAAACGGCATCGGTAAAAGAAGTTTCTACGTGTTTGATTTTTGGCAATCGCACTTCGACAAGCTCAGTTTGACATTCTTTTTTGAGTGATTTGGTTTTAATGATTCCATTTCTAGAATTGGCTCCGTTTCCTCTTTGGAATAAGAACCAATTTTTATTGCTAAAAATGGCACCTTCAATATTGAGTTCTTCATCAGAGATAGAAGCGTATTTTTTCAGGTTTTGGTACAATTTTGATAAATCTTTTTCTTTTATTTTTTTAGAATCTAGATTGTAAATGAGCCTTTTTTCTCTGTTGGCAGTAGAACCCGAACCCAAAAGATGCAATTTATTTCCTTTAAGGGCAATGGATTCAAAATCGAATTTGTCTTTTTTGGGAATGTTCTCTTGTGCGTTTTCGAATAGCTTAATTTTAGATAGTTCATTTTCAGGAATGTAGTATTCGTAAAGGAATGAGCTATTATCTGAAATGACAAATAAGGAATTGTCTTTGTAAACCAAGCCTGAAGCAGAGCCAATACCGATGATTTTAAATAAAAGTTCGAGTGTGAATTTTTCCATAAAAGTGATTTTGAAAACGAATGCCCTAGCCCAGATAGAAGTGGAAATCCTTTTCTTTTTTTTTCCAAAAAAAAAAGAAAAGATTGCAACGAATAGCTGGAAATAGCTTCAAATTATTATTTTTACAAATATAAATATTTCATTATGAAGTCTATAAATCCAGATGATTTTAAAGTAGTTGGCAAGATTGAATTGTCAAAAATTCCAACAAATTTGTTTAATAATGCCTCTGAGGATGATAAGGAAGAGAAATTGGATAAGGTGCAAGCCAAGTTGAGTGAATTGCAAGACGTGATGTATGCCCACAATCGTTATGGTGTTTTGATTTGTTTGCAAGGAATGGATACTTCGGGAAAGGACAGTTTGATTCGTGAAGTTTTCAAGGAATTCAACCCGCGAGGGGTTGTGGTGCATAGTTTTAAAACGCCAAATTCAGCCGAACTGGAACACGATTATTTGTGGCGACATTATCTTGCTTTGCCTGAAAAAGGGAAGTTTGCCGTTTTTAATAGGACACATTATGAAAATGTTTTGGTAACCAGAGTGCATCCTGAATATATTTTGAATGAAAACCTTCCTGGAATTGAAAAAGTAGAAGATATTACGCCACAGTTTTGGGAAAATCGTTTGGAACAAATCAAAAATTTCGAGAAACATATTGCTCAAAATGGAACTATTGTAATGAAATTCTACTTCCATTTGAGTAAGGAAGAGCAGAGAAAACGTTTGTTGAGAAGATTAGAGGAAGTGGAACATCATTGGAAATTTTCGGCTGGAGATTTGAAAGAGCGAGATCATTGGGAAGATTATATGAAATTTTATGAGGAAGCGATTAGTAAAACTTCGACAGAAATGGCGCCTTGGTATATCATTCCTGCAGACGACAAGGAAATGGCACGCTATATTGTGGCAAAAATTATTTGGGAAGAGATGCAAAAACATACTGACATCAAAGAGCCAGAATTAGACGAAAAAGTAAAAGCTAATTTTGCAGAGTATAAAAAACAATTGGAAAAATAATTTTTAGCCACGACACGAACGAAGTGAACTGGCGAAGCAATTACACGCATGAACACTAATTTTTAATCTTAATAAATTTTTATGATGATAATAGTTTATATAATAGGGGTTGTTTTGATTTTTTATGTATTGTTTGTTTTGATAATAAACGTTCCAATTAGAAAAAATGAAGTAGGTTTTGAATTTGTTTATGTAGAGGAAGATGGAAGTGTTAGAGAATTATCTAATGATGAAATGAAATATTTAGAAACTAAATTTCATCCAAATGATGGAGCAAGACCTTATATTAAATACAGATACAAACAATTAACCCCCGATAATAAAATTTGTGGTTTTATTAGAAGAAATCGTGTGCCAAATAAAATTAAAATTAATAAAAGCAGTGAAATTAATTAGTGAAAATTCGTGATCCCGAATGCTTTCGGGAGAGGCTAAATTTTTGAGTATCTTTGCCTACTAAAATAAAAAAAGCAAATTGAATTTATCACAATACACAAAAGAGTTTTCCTATAATTTAAGATTGGCTTTTCCTGTTATTTTGGGAATGTTAGGGCATACCTTGATTGGAATTGTGGACAATTTTATGGTGGGAAATCTGGGTTCTACCGAACTGGCGGCGGTGTCGCTGGGCAATAGTTTTATCTTTATAGGAATGTCGCTGGGCATTGGTTTTTCGACTGCTATTACGCCTTTGATTGCAGAAGCCGATGCCGAAAAAGACGACAAAAAAGTCAGAACTACTTTTCATCACGGTTTGTTGTTGTGTACCATTTTGGGAATTGGCATTTTTATTTTGATTGTTTTGGCAAAGCCAATAATGAACTTGATGAATCAACCCAAAGCCGTTGTCGATTTGGCGGCACCTTATATCGATTGGGTGGCTTTTTCGTTAATTCCGGTTATTATTTTCCAAGGTTACAAGCAGTTTGCCGATGGTTTGTCGCAAACCAAATATTCGATGTACGCTATTTATTTGGCTAATGTGGTTCACATATTCTTTAATTATGTATTGATTTATGGCGTTTGGGGTTTTCCAAAATTAGGGATTGTTGGAGCGGCATTGGGAACCGTCATTTCTAGAATTATGATGGTGGTTTTTATGCACTACATTCTAAAACATAATATTGCTTTCAAAAGATTTTTCAAGAATTTTACTTTCAAGGAAATCAAGAAATCCATCTTGAAAAAAATTATCAATTTGGGTTTGCCTTCTGCGATGCAAATGTTGTTCGAAGTAGCTTTGTTTACGGCTGCAATATGGCTTTCGGGTTCACTTGGAAAAAATAGTCAGGCAGCGAACCAAATTGCTTTGACTCTGGCTTCTTCCACTTTTATGGTGGCAATTGGTTTTAGTGTGGCAGCGATGATTCGAGTGAGTAATGCCAAAGGAATGAAGGATTACAAGCAATTAATCACTGTGGCTCGTTCCATTTTTTTATTTACTATAATGGTCGAAACTTTCTTCGGATTGGTTTTCGTGATTTCGCATCAATTTCTTCCCCATTTATTTTTGAATATGTCCGATGTTTCGCAACAATTGGATAATACTGAAATTATATTTATTGCGTCCAAATTACTTTTGGTTGCAGCAGTTTTCCAAATTTCCGATGGAATTCAAGTCGTGGTTTTGGGGGCTTTAAGAGGTTTGCAAGACGTGAAAATACCAATGTACATTACCTTTGTGGCATATTGGATAGTAGGATTTCCGATTTCGTACTATTTAGGAAAACACACCAATTTGGGTGCAACAGGCATCTGGATTGGACTTTTATCAGGATTGACTTCGGCAGCTTTGTTTTTGTATATTCGTTTTGCGAGATTGACTAAAAGATTAGCAAACCAAAATCAGTAATTTTTTACATTTTTGTAAACAAAATTGTAACATATTTTGAGATTGGTCGTATAATAATCGAACAAATTAAATTTAAAAAAATGATACTATTAATTATTGTTGGGGTTATCTTACTGATTCTAAGTTTTGTTTTAAAAAACAATGCAAGTAATCCGTTATTCAAGTTCTCTGGAATCTTCAGAAGCATTGGGATTTTAGTAATTGTTTTGGGAATTTTCTCGTCGATGTTCAAACAAATCGATGCAGGAAAAGTGGGGGTAAAATCGCTTTACGGAAGCGTTCAACCTGATATTTTGGAAAGCGGTTTGCATTTGATAAACCCGCTTTTGGACGTAACCGATTTTGATATTCAAACCCAAAATTACACTATGTCGGCTGTTCATAACGAAGGAGCACAAGAAGGCGATGATGCCATTCGAGTTTTGTCTAATGATGGACTCGAAGTGGTAATTGATTTGACGGTTTTGTATAAAATTACACCCACAGATGCACCTAAAATTTTCAAGCAAATTGGGGTAAATTATACCGATAAAATTGTGCGTCCCGTTACCAGAACCCGTATTCGTGACAATGCTGTTTATTATGATGCTGTGGCTTTGTATTCGACCAAAAGAAATGAATTTCAACAGAAAATTTTCAAGAGTATTGAAGATGATTTTAAAAGTAGGGGTTTGATATTAGAGCAACTTTTAATAAGAAACATCAACCTTCCTGCTTCGGTTAAGATGACCATTGAAAGTAAAATTAATGCCGAACAAGATGCCCAGAAAATGACTTTTGTACTTCAAAAAGAAAAACAAGAAGCCGAAAGAAAAAGAGTTGAAGCACAAGGTATTGCTGATTATCAAAGAATTATATCTACGGGATTGACAGATAAACAATTGCAATACGAACAAATAAAAGCACAAAAAGAAATTGCCACTTCGCCCAATACCAAAATTATTTTTATGGGAAAAGGAAGTGCACCAGTGATTTTGTCTGATAAATAATTTTTTCGGTTAATCGGTTATTTGTTTAATCGGTTAACCGAATAACCGATTAAACAATTAACCTAACTATATGGATTTACCAAAATTTTTACTAGGCGACAACACCGATTTTCCTGATGATATTTTCATCATTCATCTAGATTATCCACGATTCATTATCAATCTAAGGGATGATGAAGTCGAATTTATGGAAGAAGCCGAAGACCTTGACGAAGCCGAACTCAATGCCGAAATGGAAGCATTGATTGTTCTTGCCAATGAATTTTATGACCGAGAAATGGAACGCTACGAGAAAGAGTAATGCCTATTTCATTGTGTTAAAATTAAAAAAAAATCAGCCCAAGTGGCTGATTTTTTTCGATTTTAGAAGTAGATTATTTCTTTTCTCCTGCTAATTGCTTTCTACTTTTGTAAGCTTTCAAATATTCGCCTTTAGGTTTTCCATTATCAAATGAACTCCATTTTATAAGTGTTCGAGCACTATTTCTAGCTTCTTCATTGGTAAAATTTTCATATTCTATTCGATAAATTGCGGAGTACATCTCAGCTCGACCTGTTCCGTGATAGCAATGTATTAACACCGGATAATTGGCTTTATTGTCCATTATTTTTGTAAAAACATCAATGTTTTTCTGATTAGGAACTTGCTCAGAACCGTTATTAAAATAATTGACTCCTTTTATTTTTGCAATAGCCTCTTTTTCGGCGGTAAGTTCAACAGGTATTTCAGGGTTATTTATATCATCTCCTGTTCCTGGGAAACGTAGATCGACAACCGATTTAATTTTATATTTTTTGATATAATCCGCCAACTGCTCTGGCGGAATTACTCCTGATTTATAGACTTTCCCTTCGGTAATTGTCTCAAAATTATGGTTGATGTTCATATCATAAACATATTTACCCACTCCAACTAGGATAATTATTCCAACTGCAATAAAAAGTTTACTTCTTAATTTCATTTTATTTTGTTTTTAAGGTTGAATTAATCTTTTGATTTTATTTATTTGTTGCAAACAGCGTTTAATTTTTTTGAACTTTTAATTTTTGTGTTATTAAAATGGAAATAAATTCCAAACAAAGATACAAAAGCAGTGAGTATGGAGAATAAAAGCCCTATTGTTACCGCTTTAACTGAATCGAAAACCAATAAAGTTGATGCTTGAAAGAGTATCATTTCCCTAATTCCTATTCCAGAAAACGAGAAAATAGAAAGTACAGACGATAGTAAAAAAGCAATCACATATTTAAAATAATCATCTGTTTCTGAGATGCTTGATAGTAGTAATACGATGCAAATACATTGCAAAAGTTGTATCAGAATTGATTTTAGAATTGATTTTATTGTTATTCCCAAAAAGGAAGGAAACAGCCATTTTATAAAGAAATAGGACGATACAAGACCAATTACAAGTAGTACAATTAGTAACCAAATTAAATTTTCAGTAGTAAAGAAAGGAATAAACCAACAAAAAATGATTATTAAAATTCCGATAGCAATTAACCCCATTAGTCTATCAATAAAAACGACCGATGTGAGTTTTTTTATGGGCCATTGGTATTCCTTATTCAATATGTATATCTTGTAAGCATCTCCTCCAATACCTCCTGGAATAAAAAAATTGTAAAACATTCCAACGAGATATAGAATATAATTTTTTTTTGAATCTATCTCAAATCCTGACCATTTGAATAATACTAGTAATCTATTGGCTGATACAAATTGGGATAAAATAAAACTAATTAAAGCTAAGAAAAGTAGAATAGGATTAGATTGTTTTAAAATTCTCCATACATCATTTAACGGAATATTAGAAAATACTACATATAACAATACGAATGTAAGCGCAATTTTAAGAACAGTAAAAACTAGTTTTCTATTTATTTTCATTAGTATAGGTTCTAATGTGCCTTATTTTATAAGGCGTTTTATTTTGAGATTCATAATAGGTTCTCATCAACAAATCAGTAACAATTCCTATGGTAAAAAACTGTATCCCCACCAAAATCAATAAGATACCTAAAATCAACAATGGCCTAGTTCCAATATCGTTCCCCATCAATTTCACTACCAATAAATACAAATTGATAATGACACCAATACCAAAAAATGTCATCCCTAAATTACCAAATAAATACAAAGGATTTTGTAAATATTTGCGTTGAAAAAGAATTAGTAAAAGGTCATTGATAACCTTAAAGGTTCTTCCTAATCCATATTTTGAAACTCCTAAATGCCTAGCATGATGTTTTACTGGAATCTCAGTAATTCTTGCACCATCTATATGTGCATTTAATGCTATAAATCGGTGTAATTCTCCATAAAGAGGAAGGTTTTTTGCAGTTTCGGATGTCATCACCTTTAACGCACAACCTGCATCTGTAATATGTAGTTTTGTCGATTTTCTAATAATATAATTGGCTATTTTAGACGGTAGCGTTCTAACAAAATTGTCTTTTCTTTTTTGACGAATTCCCGTGACTAAATCCCAATCTTCTTTAATAGCCAGCGCTAACATCTCAGGAATATCAGATGGATCATTTTGCATATCGCCATCCATTGTAACAATGTAATCTCCTTTTGCATAATCAATTCCTGCTGCAAGAGCTGAACTTTGACCATAGTTTCTTTTTAGTTCTATTAAAACAACATTGGGATTATTTAAATCTTTTATTTCTTTTCGGGTGTTATCGTTAGAAAAATCATCAATATAAATAATTTCATATTGATAATCTTTTAAACCATTTTCGATAGACTCAGTTAATAAACCAACATTCCCTTCTTCGTTATAAACAGGAATTACAATAGATAAAAATGGAGTTAAACTACTCATAGCACAATATATTTATGTTGCAAATATAAAACAATAAACCTATTTTGTATTTAGTTCTTGATAAGAAATCTTTTCTTAAATTTGTTTCTTAAATTTGATGCCTAATTCAAAAGCTATTTTCGATGGCTTTTATAATTATAAGTTAACCCTACAATACAATATATCAATGAACACATTCCTTTCAAAAAGAGATTACATTCCATTATACCTATTACTTGCAGTAGTTTATCTTTCAGGATTATGGATTCCATTGATGGAGAATGACTCCGCACAACATGCCACAATGGCCATGCGGATGTTTCTTGAAAATGATTTTTTAAATATTTATAAAGGAGGTCAAGATTATCTCGACAAGCCACATATGCATTTTTGGTTAGCCGCATTGTCTTTCAAGTTTTTCGGAATTTCTCAATGGGCATATAGAATTCCAGCTCTTTTATTTACAATTTTAGGAGCTTATTCTACTAATCGTCTGGCAAAGGAATTTTATGGACTTCAAGCAGGCCATTTAGCGTCACTCGTTTTTTTATCCGCTCAAGCCATTATTTTGGCCAATCACGATGTTAGAACTGATGCAGTTTTGACTGGTGCAACTATTTTTGGGATATGGCAACTCGTTTTGTACGTAAATCACAATAGACTTGCAAATGTAATTCTTGGAACTATCGGAGTCGCAATTGCATTTTCTTCTAAAGGACAATTGGGCGTTTTTGTTCCTGTAATTTGTCTTATGAGTTATATTGCCTATAATAAAAACTGGAAAGCGATTTGGAACTGGAAAATAATTATTGCAATTATTACGTTTGCATTGGCAATAAGCCCTGTATTATATTCATATTATGTTCAGTTTGATTTGCATCCTGAAAAAATAATACATGGACAATCTAATGTTTCTGGAATTCGATTTATACTATGGGATCAAAGTTTTAATAGATTGACAGCTTCGGGTTTTACTCAAACAAGTCCTGATTATTTTTTCTTTTTTCACACACTTTTATGGGCTTTTCTTCCTTGGTCGGTTATGGCGTATTTAGCTTTATATTCAAAAATAAAATTTTTTATTGAAACAAAGTTTAAATATCAATCAGGTTCAGAAGCATTGAGCTCAATTGGATTTCTGATAATTATGATTGTCATAAGTTCTTCAAAATTTAAATTGCCCCATTATTTAAATAGCCTTCTGCCCATTTTATCTGTTTTAGTTGCAGGATATATTATCAATTTACTTGAAACTAATAAGATAAAAACAATAAAAATATTAATGGTCATACAATATGTGTTATTATCTTTAGGAAGTAGTTTTGTGCTATTTATTATTTTGTGGTCTTTCCCTTTACCCCATATAGCTTGGCTTATTTGTGATTTAATTTTAATCTCTATTTTAGTTTACATTATTATTTCTAAAATAGATAGTGCTCAAAAATTAGTATTGATTTCTGTTTATTTTATGGTTTTTATAAACTTTAGTTTAAATACTCAGTTTTATCCCAGACTATTACAATTTCAAGCAGGAAATAACGCTGCTTTGCTTATTAATAAACAAAACATAAATCCTAATGATGTATTTATGTTGTCTGGAGATTATAATAGTTGGTCTTTAGATTTTTATACTAACAGATTAACCCCCAAGATTAATGTTGAAACTGTTTCTGAGAATAAAATGGACAGTAAATGGTTGTTTGTTTATGAGGATCAGATGAAAGAGTTAAGTGCAAAAAACCTTCAATGGTCTAAAAAAATTGAAATAGACCATTATAGAATTACAAGATTAAATTTAAAGTTTTTAAATCCAAACACTCGTGATGCTATTTTAAAAAAAGCGTACCTTTTACAAATTAAAAAAACAAACATCAAGGAGGAATAAATACTATGAAAATACTAATAGCAGGAGCAGCTGGATACATTGGCTCCCATGTTGCTGAACGCTTACAATCCATTGGAAATGAAGTTGTAGGATTGGATAATTTTTCGAATTATTACGATGTTTCTTTAAAAGAAATGAATGCAAGTGTGTTAAAAATTAAAGGAATTAAAATAGAAAAGTTAGATCTTAGGTTTCCTCACCAACTGAATGTTTTGCCAACTGATTTCGATTATATCTTTCATTTTGCTGCTCAACCTGGAATTTCTGCTTCTTCAAGTTTTGAAGATTATTTAGGGAATAATGTAATTAGCACAAAAAACATATTGGATTTTGCTCTTAAAAATCAGAATCTTAGACTTTTTGTAAACATTGCCACATCTTCTATTTACGGCATTAACGCCACTTTTGATGAGACTGTTGCTCCAACACCCGCGTCATTTTACGGAGTTACTAAATTGGCTGCCGAACAGTTAGTTCTAGCTAGCAGCCGAGCTGGAAAAATCAAAGCTTGTTCTCTCAGATTGTATTCAGTTTATGGGCCACGGGAAAGACCTGAAAAATTGTACACGAAATTGATTGCCAATGCTTTTCACAACATCCCTTTTCCATTGTTTAAAGGAAGTGAGAAGCACTTGCGGAGTTTTACATACATTCAGGATATTGTTGATGGTGTGGTAAGTGTTATTGGCAAAGAAGATTTGGTCAATAATGAAATCATTAATTTAGGGACAGAAGTCGAAAATACAACTCAGCAAGGAATCGAAATTGTCGAACAGATTCTGAATATAAAAATTGCTATTAATATAGTTGATGCAAGAGATGGAGATCAAATGAGAACTAATGCAGTAATTGATAAGGCCAGAAAATTATTAGATTATAATCCGCAAACGAGTTTGAAGCAAGGTTTAGAAGAACAAGTAAAATGGTATCAGGATAATTTCTTGTAATTTTGATATACATTCAACAATACTTGAGCGGCTGCAAAAGGAGATATTACATCAGTTGAAACCGCTTTTTTTGTAGATTCTAAAAGTTTTTGAATTTCAGGATGATTATAAAAGTTTGTTTTCAATTGCTCGTTGATGGTTTCCAACATCCAATACTGATTTTGTTCCTTTCTTTTTTCAAAGAAATAATTATTTCCTTTCGTAAGTTCCAAAAATTTCTCAATTGTTCCCCAAACTTCAGGAATTCCATCCTGAGTTATGGAACTGCAAGTTGCAGTTGTGGGTGTCCATCCCGATTTTTTGGCAGGAAATAAGTGCAAAGCTCGATTGAATTCTACTTTTGCTAAATTCGCTTTTTTGATGTTATCCCCATCGGCTTTGTTGATGACAATAGCATCTGCCATTTCCATAATGCCCCGCTTGATGCCTTGCAATTCGTCGCCAGCACCTGAAATTTTCAACAACAAAAAGAAATCAACCATACTGTGAACGGCGGTTTCGCTTTGTCCAACACCTACAGTTTCAATAAGAATGATGTCAAATCCAGCAGCTTCACAAAGTGTGATGGTTTCTCTGGTTTTTCGTGCCACACCGCCCAAAGTTTCTCCCGAAGCCGATGGTCTAATGAAAGCATTAGTGTCTTTTACTAATTCTTCCATTCGGGTTTTATCGCCTAGAATGCTTCCGTGCGAAATGGTGCTGGATGGGTCAACGGCAAGAACAGCCACTTTTTTCCCTAAGGAAGTCAAATGTTTCCCAAAAGCTTCAATAAACGTACTTTTTCCAACTCCCGGAACTCCTGTGATTCCTATTCTAACTGATTTATTGGCGTGTGGCAAACAAGCATTGATGATTTCATTGGCTTTCGCCAAATGGTTGGCGTTGGTGCTTTCGACCATAGTAATGGCTCGACTTAAATCAGCAATATTTCCTAATAAAATCCCATCAATTAAAACTTTTGATGTAGGTTGTGTTTTTCTGAATTGTTGAATTTGCTCCACAGCATTTAGACTGATCATTTCGGGAGCTGAAATTCCATCTTTTTCTTGAAGTGCTGAGTGTTTTGTTTTATTGTCTTTCAAAACTTAGAATCGGTTAAATTATCCAGAATGTTCCCACGGTTGAAACCGTGGGTTATGGCTATTTTCTATTACTCACTCCCGAAATCTTTCGGGATCAACGGTGGGTTTATTCATAAATCTAAATTGAATCTTACTTGGGTTATAAGTAAAATTAGTAAAATTTAGCTAAAACTTCGATTTAATTTTATCCAACAAGATTATTTATTTTGGCATATTG
>DMHA01000313.1:3337-5022 GCA_003449615.1 Flavobacterium sp. | reverse complement strand
TTAAAAAATATTTCAATAGCCCAACTATTCAAAGATTTTTTGCCTTGAAAAATTGCAAAATAACATCGCCAAAATTTGGACACTTTATTTAAAAACTATTACTTAGAAAAAAAATCAAAAAATAGGGCAATGAATTTATAGAATTATTGATTAATTCGAAATTGTATTGAAGAATCTAAATGAGATTTGACTAAATTTGGCTTTGAAAATTCAAATTCAACACAAAATATATAGTAAATTTTGAAAAGAAATATCATTCAAACTCGCGATGGCTCAACAACCATTCACATTGAAGAATGGGACGAGTGTTATCATTCACGATTTGGTGCCATTCAGGAAGCACAACACGTTTTCATAAATAAAGGGTTATCGCTGTTCGAAAACAAGTCGGTTTCAATTTTGGAAATTGGATTTGGAACCGGTTTGAATGCTTTTATCACTTTTTTGGAATATCCTAAATTCAATCAAAAAATTAATTATGTCGGTGTCGAAGCCTACCCTATTTTGCCAGAAGAAGCAGCAAAGATGAATTATGTTTCAGAATTGAATGCTGAAAAAGAAAGGCCTATTTTCGATGATTTGCATCAATGCCAATGGGAAGAGCCAACTCACTTGAGCGAGGATTTTGTGTTTACCAAACGAAAGCAATTTTTTTCGGATATTGATGATTTTGAAAAATTCGACCTGATTTATTTTGATGCTTTTGGTTACGATGTTCAACCAGAATTATGGAGTGCTGAAATTTTCAAAAAAATGTTTAATGCTTTGAAATCGAATGGTGTTTTGGTTACTTATGCTGCTCGTGGAATAATCAAAAGGAATATGATTGCGGCAGGATTTATTGTCGAAAAACATCAAGGAGCGCCAGGAAAAAGAGAAATGTTTCGGGCAAAAAAAGGATAAATTCTAGTTTTTAATAATGCTATTTTTACAATAAAAATCCGCATCATAATTCGTTGTTAATTTTTGTGGATGCCAAAAATAATTGTATATTTTTACAAGACTTAATTATCATTTCTAACCATTAAACTATTCTAAATTATGTCTAAAGTTATGTTTGATTATACGAAATCTGTATTAGAAAGAGTAAGTTTTGATGTTACATTATTTTGCAAAGAGTTAGAAAAAGCAATAAAAACATTGTTGCCCCACGAAATGGAACAATTGCGAGAGTGGTTATTAAACTTCATTATCGAAAAACCCGAATTAAAACAATGTTTGCTAATTGTAAATTAAAAAATTGTAAGGCTGACTTCAAAAGAGCAGCCTTTTTTATTTCTTTGCAATTGGGCTTATTATTTGAACATTTTGGAACGCAATGGCTCCCTTTACCACTCCCGAAATGGTATTTCTAAGAGCATCAATAATGTGAATTTTCAATTCGCTTTTTGGATAAATTAAGCTCACTTCTCGAGCTGGTTTTGGTTCTTTGAATTGTCTGAGCTTTATTTTGTCTTTATCATTCAAATTCAAACTATGTAAATAAGGTAGCAACGTGGTTCCTAATCCTTCATCTGCCAATTTTATTAGTGTTTCAAAACTGCCGCTTTCGAGTTGAAACGAATTTCTAGAATTTGAATCTTGGTTTTTACATAAATTTAAAATTCCATCTCGGAAACAGTGACCATCTTGAAGCAACAAAATATCTTCTATGTTTAAATCGGAAACTTCTATTTCGTTTTTTT
>DMHA01000313.1:0-3241 GCA_003449615.1 Flavobacterium sp. | reverse complement strand
ACAATTTCCTTGATTTTTTCGTCCTCCAAAGGCGTTGCTGCAATAGCGGCATCAAGATTACCATTTTTTAATCTTGCAATTATTTCGTTGGTATTCAGCTCTTCTATGATGAGTTTTATTTTCGGATATTTTTTGATGAAATTATTCAAAAACATAGGCAAAAGTGTGGGCATAATTGTTGGAATTATTCCAATACGAAATTCGCCTCCTATAAATCCTTTTTGATATTCGACAATATCCTTAATTTTTCCAGCTTCGTTGACAATATTTTTGGCTTGTTCTACGATTTTTTGACCGATGGAAGTGAGTTGGATTGGTTTTTTAGTTCTGTCGAATATTAAAATATTGAGTTCTTCTTCAATTTTTTGAATTTGCATACTCAAAGTGGGTTGTGTAACGAAACATTTTTCGGCAGCAAGGGTAAAATTTTTATGTTCGGCAACAGCCAATACATATTGAAGTTGTGTGATTGTCATTATATAGTATTTTGTGATGCAAATATAAAAACAATCAATTTAACTTATAGTATTAATACTTTGTTATTTTTTAGTTTTGTTCAAATTAAAAAATTAACTATGAAACTTAATAGTATAGGATTACCAAGTTCAGAAGCCGAAGTTTTGGCAACAGAATTGAATATTTTGTTAGCCAATTTTCAAATCTATTATCAAAATCTGAGAGGATTGCATTGGAATATTCGTGGCAAGCGTTTTTTCGATTTGCATTTAAAATTTGAAGAATTGTACAATGACAGCCAAATAAAAATTGATTTGATTGCCGAACGTGTTTTAACTTTGGACGCTGTTCCGCTTCATACTTTCGAAGATTATATCAAAAACAACCAACTTGAAATTGGGAAAAACATTCATAATGATGAAAAAGCAATTGAAATAATTGTGTCATCATTGTCAAAATTACTTGTAATTGAAAGGGGTATTTTAAAAAAGTCAAGTGAAATAGATGATGAAGGAACAAATTCGATGATGAGTGATTTTATAGCCGAACAAGAGAAAACTATTTGGATGTTGAAAGCCTGGCAAAACGACTAAAATATTCAAAATAAATTGTGATTGAAAATTCAATATTATTTTCTAAATTTGGAAAAACATAATCAATTTATAAAAAAATGAGTGATTTCTACGAGAAAATATTAGAAAGAAATAAAAAATGGGTTGAAGAGTCGTTGTCATTAGATCCCAATTTTTTTCAAGATCTTGCCAAAGGTCAATCTCCTCCCCTACTTTGGATTGGTTGCTCGGATAGTAGAGTTCCCGCAAATGAAATTATTGGAGCAAAACCTGGAGAAACTTTTGTACATAGAAACATTGCCAATATGGTCATTCATTCGGATATGAATATGTTGAGTGTTTTGGATTATGCTGTCAATGTTTTGAAGGTAAGACACGTTTTGGTTTGCGGTCATTATGGCTGTGGAGGAATCAAAGCGGCAATGGGAAATGATTCGGTTGGTCTGATTGACAACTGGATTCGTCATATAAAAGATGTGTATCGCTTTCATCAAGCCGAATTAGATGCCATTGCAGATGAGACAGAACGTTTCAATAGATTTGTAGAATTGAATGTTAAGGAACAAGTGTATGATTTGGCAAAAACTTCTATTGTGCAATCTGCTTGGCGAAGAGGACAAAATCTCTCTATTCACGGTTGGGTTTACGGATTAAATTCAGGATATGTAACGGATTTGAACGTCAATTTTAGTTGTGATAAAGATTTATCCAATGTGTATCAATTGAAGTTTTAGTTTGATTTAAAACATTTTTTTAAAAAAAAAATTTAGCCATTAATTACACGCAAAAAAGCGAATTAATGGCTTTTTTTTAAACTAAAAATCAATCCTCATTTTCTAGATTTTCATTAAAAGATGAGGGCAAAAGTGTGGGGATAAATTTGATGAAAATGGGCAGCAATAAACTCCCACCTGGTAAAAGAAATATTGCCAAAGAAGGAATGGTTTTACAAATATCCAACAATTGTTTTCTAACCTTCTTTTTTTCTTTTTCATTCAAATCTCTTTGTGTTGAATAGGCAAGCAACACCATCAATTCCCTGCTTTCAAGAATTTCCTTGACCAACCTGTTTTTATTGCGGACAATGAGTTTTACAACAGTTTGTGTTGTTTGATTATAAAAATGTTTTACCGGATTGGAGTAATTAAAATAAGGAATTTCTTGTTTGAATTTAGTAATAAATTCATTGGTATTTTCCATACTTTCGGCAACAAAATTATCTGGAATATCAATTAATTCGGCTAATTTGTAAAGAAAATAAGCTTCATTTTTTTCGATAACTCCATCACTCCATAATGCCATTCCAGCCATATCTACCAGATATTGTTTTTCTAGAATGTATGTAAAATAATCCAATTGTAATTCATCCATTCCAAAATTTTGAGACTGTACATTTACACTCGAGAATTTACTGTAACGAACCGAAGTTTCAAAAAGTTTAATTAATAAATCGTCGTATTTCGATTTTGTAGTTTTGGTTTTCAACGCCAAGGATACAATACTAATAATGGCTTCTTCAATTTTTATTAAATATTTTTCTGGAATTTCTCCGTGAATCAAGTATTGACGAAAAGCCAAAACATCTATAAACAGTAAAGCATTGGTAACAATATGCGAAAAGTTTTTATTAATTATATCAATATTAGTTTGAACCCGACTATCAATTATTTTTTCCAAGGTTATTGAAGTGGAATCCTCGTGCATTATTTTTTTGAACAAGCTATAACCTTGAGGATTCATAAGGTTGTAAAAATCAACTGCTTTCGATATAAATTTTTCAGGATTGATTTCGGGAGAAGTTAATCCATAAATGCCATATAAAGTATTGAGCAATGCCACTTTTGAAATTTCATTTTGAAGCCAACCTTTTGTATTAATTGAAAATGGAGTGTCAAATGAAACGATATGACCATAAATAAAGCCTATTTCCCTAAGTTTTTTGTAAAAATTATGGGGTTGTGTTTCGGCAAGAAACAAACAGGATTTTTGTTTCAGAAAAAATTTATCTATCCAACCGGATGCTGAAGGGTTAATCATTGCTTTATTTTGTCTTGCAAAGCTAAGTTTATTATTGTTTTGAAATTAATTTATAGTAAAAAAAACTCTTGTGTTTACTACTAATAAGTTTTAATAAATTTTTAATTTCTTGTTGCTTTTCAAAACGTTAGTTATAGCTAACAGGTTTTTAAAACCAGTTAGGTCGGTCCTGAAAA
>DMHA01000359.1:2132-8286 GCA_003449615.1 Flavobacterium sp. | reverse complement strand
ATATTTTTTTTAAATTATTAATAACCAGGATTTTGTTGTGCTTTTAACCCGGGGTTGGCATTTAATTCTGCCAAAGGAATTGGCAATGTAAATTTGTAACTGTCTGGATCTAGAGTACATGCACCATTAAAAGCACAGTCTAGCGGATCTCTAGTAACACCTTGATTAGCTCTAACTCCTAACCTTTTTAAATCTTTATAGCGATGTCCTTCAAATGCAAATTCCACACGTCTTTCATTTAAGATAGCAGCAAATGCTGCAGATTTATTAGCATAGTTAGGTAACGGTTGAGCTGAACCAAACCTTGCATCTCTTAATTGTTTAATCAGGGCTGCAGTAGAGTTAGTTGCTCCGTTAAAGTTATCTGAATGCGCATAACTTTCAGCTAAAATCAACAACATTTCAGAGGATCTAAATACTTTTAAATCATTACATAAAAGAGCTCCCGTAATACCTTTATACTTTGCAACAATTAGTCTATCCTCCATTACAAAATCTAAAGCGGTTTGGTAATTTGGGGATACTACCGATGTTGGTGCAACACAAACAGTATATCTAATATCCGAAGGGCTAAATAAATTAAATAAGTTTCTACTAAATTCAAAGTATGCTCCGCCAGAAAGCGTAGAATTAGTAAATGCATAGACATAACCAGGGCCGCCGCCAGCAAATACAGAACCTGTATTACCTTGACGGTCATACCTATCAGCATCAGCTCTATCTAGTTTAAAAATAATCTCAGTATTATCAGTGTCTGTAAACATATTTGTGTATTGCGTTCTATTTGCAATAGGGTATTTAGCTATCAATTGTTGAGCAAATGTGGCAGCGCCTGGATAATCTTGCCTATAGGCAGCCATCCTCGCTCTTAATGCAGTAACAAAATCTTTAGTTACAAATGTTGGTACGTTTGTAGCGGCTAGTAAACCTTCTGCTCTAGTCAGGTCAGCATTGATTGAAGCATAAACCTCCCCATTTGTATTTCTTAAGGGTTTAGTACCTGTACCTGGTACATAGTCAATTATAGGAATTCCTAAAGCGCTATCATCTGCATAGTTCGTGGAATAGTAAGATAATAATTGAAAATGAGAAAAAGCTCTTAAAGCATATAATTGACCTAGAACATCATTATAGGTAGCCTGCTCGGCTGCTAACGGTGTAATTCTTAGCGCTGCTCTAATCAATACATTTGTTGAAAAGAGCTCTCTATAACCTTGTGCCCAAAATGCGAGTGCAGCATCTGAAGTAACATCTAAATTAAAAGCCAAGCTAGTATCGCGACCTTGTCCTCCTCCAGCAAAACCTATCGCAACTTCGTCGGTATAGGCACCCATCGCTATTTCTGGTGAAAGATCATAATCAATATAAACACCTAATAAACCTGCTTTCAAATCGTTAACGTTCACATAAGCTTTGTCTTCTGAAAGACGACCATCTTGAACAATATCAATAGCATCCTCGCAATTAGTGAAAATGAATGCTAAACTTAGTATAAATAAATATTTAATTTTTTTCATGTTGTTAATTTTTAAAATCCAATTTCTAATCCTAGAGATATAATCTTTGGTGTTGGGTATTCAAGAGAACCAAATCTAGATGAAGGGTCAAAACCTCTATACTTAGTAAATGTTAGCAAGTTTTCAGCATTTCCAAAGATTTTTACGTTTCTGAATCCTGTGTTTTTAAGTGCATCTTTAGGTAAATTATAACCAAATTGAAGAAAACGAAGCCTCAAAAAATCGGCTTTCTTTACAAACCTATCCGATAAACCACCATTTATAACATTTAAATTTGTAGCTGTGAGACTTGGAATATCAGTAATTCTGTTAGTAGGTGTCCAAGCTCTTAAAAGGTCTTGAGAGAGATTAAATTGTCCAATATTAGTTGCATCAATAGCAGTAGAATAATCAAAATCAAACCTGGTTATTCCGGTTTCATAGTTGAACTGTGTGGTCACAAAGAAACCTTTATAATCAAAATCAAAACCAAAACTACCTAAAAAATCAGGATTATTTGTAGTACCTGTCCAAACCGCATCTCTAACGGCATTTGGATTCTCAGTTAGATTACCATTTACATCTAAAAACAATAAATTTCCATTAGCAGGGTTAACTCCTGCGTAACGCACTAATTTGCGTTCGCCCAAAACACCACCATTTCTGCCAGTACCTATAAGCTCTCCGCTTGTATTTGGAATATCAGCAAGCTCGCTCCTGTTATAATTTCCAACAAAATTTAATGTTAATCTAAGATCATTGTCTTTAATAAGATCATAATGCAATTCAAAGTCAAAACCTCTGTTAAAAAGAGATCCTGTATTTGATGGTATTGACCCACCAGTACCCGTAACGTATGATTGAGGATTTGGTTGATATAAGCCCTCTGTTTTCTTATAATATACATCAAAAGCACCGCGCAATTTATTATTCCATACACCAAAATCTATACCCACATTAGCCTGATTTACTACTTCCCATTTCAGAGAGGTATTGCCAATTTGACCTCTCTGAATAGAGGCAACATTGCCATAACCATTAGCAGTAATAAAGAAAGTTTCCGGTAAGTCTGGACCTACAAAAGCTTGGTTTGCAGCTGTGGTTGCTATGATATTTTGATTTCCGGTAATTCCATAAGAAGCTCTAAGTTTCAAACTATTAAATGCTGTATTTTTCATAAACCCCTCATCTCTAATATTCCAAAAACCTGCAACAGAGTAAAATGTACCCCATCTATTTGTTTTAGAAAATCTAGAAGAAGCATCACGTCTTACAGTACCAGTAATTCCAAATCGTGAGTCAAAATCATAATTTACTGTTCCAAAATAAGAGAACAAACCAGTATCTATAACATCTGCATTCACTGTAGGAACAAATATATCATTAGTGGGATTATCGCGAATAAAACCACTACCATCACCTGGCGATAGTGTTTTTGGATCCAAACCATTTTGAGTATAACCAAAAGTTCTAAGATGAGCTTTAAAGTATTCTAAATAAGCATTAGCACCAAAAGTATGTTTCCCGAGTGTTTTATTATAACCTAAAGATGTTGTATTATTGAAAGAAAATCTTCTAAGAGATTGTTGCGATTGCGTTCCATCGACACCAGGACTAAAACGTATTGAGTTTCTAGAAAAAGGACCATCAAAATCTAAAAATGTTATGTGCTCATAATCAACACCTGAATTAACAGTAGCCGTTAGGTCTTTAGTTATTTTATAAGATGTTGTAAAACCAGCAATCATTTTCATTTCTTCTTCAAGAGCCACTGAATTAGATAGTTTGTCAATAATATAAAAAGGAGCATATCCAAGAATAAAACTTTGGGCTAAAATAGCGCCACCTGGATTATCTTGGGGTGTCAAATAAGGCAAACCAGTATAGGCACCAAAAAGTGGATTCTGATTTACCCCACTAGTACCAATACTTGTAGGCTCATTATCTTTTGAAAAGTTAATCGATACAGAGGTAGTATAATTTAATTTTTGGTTTTTTGTGGTTCCTGTTACATTATTTCTTAATGTAAAACGCGTCAAATCACTATCTTTTAGAATTCCCTCTTGACGATAATATCCTACAGATGAAAATGATGAAGAGTTTTCACTTCCGTTCGAAAAAGTAAGTGTATGGTTTTGAGTTATACCAGTTCCTAAAAAGAATTTTAGCCAATCTGTATTTGGTTGTGCAGCAATTTGTGCATCAGTTAATGGAACAGCTGGAGTTCCATTTGATGGAAAAACAGGACCGATTGCTGCACCAGCACCTCTACCAAGACCAGAGGCTCTTTCAAATCTTAAAAGATCTTGCGAGCTTTCAAAAAGGTTATACCCTTTTTTGTTTTTAATTTGTAGGCTAGAAAAACTTGTAATACCAGTATAATTCACTTGTAATCCAGAATTTTTTACGCCTGATTTACTTTTTATATATACTACTCCATTTGCACCTCTATTTCCGTAGATGGCTGTTGCACCAGCGTCTTTGAGCGTAGTAACCGATTCAATTTCATTAGGATTTAAGCTTCTAAAATTGTCTCCATTAATAGGAATGCCATCTAGTAAAAACAACGGTTCGACACTGCCTCCAATAGAGTTTGCACCTCTTAAAACCACTCGAGAATTACCCCCTGGTTGTCCAGTATTAGTTGAAATATCAAGACCTGCAACCTGACCTGACAAAGTTTGTATTAAACTTGCATTAGGTCTGTTTTCGATTGTCGTTGCAGAAACTTTTGATTGTGAAATACTATTTTTCTTTTTCGCAACGGTTGAATATCCAGTAATTACAACCTCTTGTAGTGCATTAGAATCCGCAGAGAGAGTAACATTTATTGAACTACTGGCGCCTATTTTAATTACAATATTTTTTGTCCCAGTATAACTGAAGACTAAAACATCGCCAACTTTTGCCTTGATAGAATATTTACCATCAATATCTGTTTGTACTCCTTTACTAGTCCCTTTGACTACTACATTTGCTCCTGGTAACGGACCAGCGTCATCCGAAACTATACCCGAAATTGTTTTCTCTTGTGCATAAGAAAACTGCAACGTTAACGCAAATAATAGCGTAAAAATCCATTTAAATTTTGATCTCATTTTTTATAATTTTGAATTAGTTTTACAAAAATCATAATAAATTGTTAACATTCCTAACATTTATTTTGTTTTTTTATGCTTGCATATAAATTTTAACATTTTAACAAAAAATGAATGTATTGTTATTAAATATCTTTTTTTTTTAGGATTAAAATTCAATATTATAATTTATTGAAACAAGGGTGTTTTGAAATTTTATATTTTGACCTTCATTAAGTCCGTTTGAAAGGGTTAATTTTAAAACTCCATTTTTTGTTTGCAACCCCATTCCAATCCCTATTCCTATTAAGTTTCCTTTGTTTTCTGTGGTTTTATCTTCATAATAACCATAATCCAAAATAGAATGGACATAGAGTTCAGAAGAAATAATATAACGGTATTCTGATATAATTGCAGTCATTAAATTGGCTTGCAAACTATTTTCGGCAAATCCACGTATGGATTTAGTGCCTCCAAAACGGTTCAATTCATTAATGATATAGGTCTCAGTTTTTAAGAAATAATTTTGATAATTGATGTTAATACAGTTTTTTGGGTTCAGATAGAAATTGTGCATGGCATTAATGGAAATATTAACCTGCTTGCTTGTGCCTACTGATGTGGATAATTCGTTTGTTTTTCTAGTTCCAAGTCCAATTGTTGCAGAAATACTTGTCTTTTTTGGAAAAGTAGTGTTTTTATCATCAAATCGAGTAAATTCTAAATTGGTGGTAACAAAAGAATTGGTGTAATCGCTAATGCTGCTATTGTTTGTGTTTTGAATATCGCTAGATTCTGTAGATTGGTATCCCAAGTAAATTCGGGTTTTATAATCTATAAAATACCCCAAATCGATGGCTGTTTTGGTGTTTTGAAAAATACTGTCTTGCTTGAAAATTTGAATTTGAGCTTTCAGCCCAATTGGGATTTTAAAAATGTATGGCAAATCGATACTGGCTTTAAAAGTTTTTTGATCGTTTCCGTCACTTTTCCAATAGAGCGAAAACTGTTCTCCCGCTTTAATCGTGTTTTCTAAAATTAAATCCAGATAGCCATTGAAAGTTAATTTATCTTTATTATTGTTTGCAAAGCCAATAAATCCATCAAAAGTGTTGGATTTCCTTTTTTCGAGATAGACATAAACCTTGGTGGTGTCTTTTGTAAATAAGATTTCTGGTGTTTTAATTTGATTGACAAAACCAAATTTTTCAAAATCCTTTTGAATTTTTCTAACCACATCCTGATTAAAAGTATTATTGCCGTATTTTCGATTGATTTGTTTCAAATGTCCGTCGGGGAAACTATTTTTTTTACTGCTTTCATCGAATTTCACCACAATTTCATTTAATTGTCTTTGTTGTCCATATTCAAAATGCAATTCGGCATTTAAATAATTATTTTTCTTTTGGATGTTGACTAATTTAAGTTTTGCAAAAGCATATCCTTTTTGTTCCAATTTTTGCAAGGTATTGTTCAAAAAGGATTCTGTTTCGCTGTAAGGGAGAATCAAAGTATCCTTTTTTTTGTCTAATCCAATCAGGTTATGAATTGTCTTGTTGTCTTTTTCAGTTTCGACTCCCT
>DMHA01000359.1:0-2121 GCA_003449615.1 Flavobacterium sp. | reverse complement strand
TCCTTTCTTTCTCCCTCTCCTTTGGAGAGGATTGGGGTGAGGACGGGCTGGGGTGAGGACGGGTTGGGGTGAGGATTTTTCTACCTATATATATATGTATCAATTTTATTCTTTCGCCTAAGCTGAATTTTGAAACATAAGTCGAATCGTTTTTCTTAGCATTTTCAAGAACTTGGTTTTCTAAATAGCCTATTTGCAATAGTTTTTCAGACATGGAATTGACCTCATCAAGAATGGCTTTTATGTTTTTATGGGTAGCATTGTATTTTAAAGAATCAATAATTTTATTTTCGGAAGGAGAGTTTCCAGTTATTTGCAATTGAAAATTTTGGGAGAAACAAATAGTCCCAGAAGTTAAAAACAATATAGTGAAGATAAAGTATTTCAAATGTGTTTAAATTTTAATGGTTCGAATGGGTTTTGTGTGAAAAACTAAAACAATTTTAATTAATCTAGCTAGCAGAAGCTATCCTAAAAATAAATAAACCATTAAGAAAATTAAGAAAATTAAGTTTCAGTCCGCTTAATGAACTTTAACTTTCTTAATGGTTTAAAAAATATGCTAAATGTTCACACTATTTCCAGTAGAACCATTTAATAAATATAACGCAAATATCCTTTGTTTGTGATAAAAATCATAGTGTTAAATAGCCTAATTGAAAGAACTATAAAAGTATGTTTTTATTTAATACTGAGAATGTTTGTTAGTGTATCTGTATTTCATTAATAAACAAATATTTACTTCCTGTAAAATTTAATTAATTTATGATTTGTTTAGAAAAAAATAATTACTACATTTGCAACCCCGTAAAAAGCGGGAAGTTTAATATATAAGAAATTTTTAGTATTAATTATGCCAACAATTCAACAATTAGTAAGAACAGGAAGAACTCAGATAACTAAGAAGAGTAAATCGGTTGCTTTAGATTCTTGTCCTCAACGAAGAGGGGTTTGTACGCGTGTTTACACTACTACACCAAAAAAACCAAACTCAGCCATGCGTAAAGTTGCGCGTGTACGTTTGACAAATGGTAATGAAGTAAATGCCTATATCCCTGGTGAAGGACACAATCTACAAGAGCACTCGATAGTATTAGTTAGGGGTGGAAGGGTAAAAGATTTACCAGGAGTTAGATACCACATCGTTCGTGGTGCACTTGACACATCAGGTGTAGCAGGAAGAACGCAAAGAAGATCTAAGTATGGTGCTAAACGCCCAAAAGAAGCAAAAAAGTAATTTGAAACGTTAGGCGTTAGGTGTTATTGGTTAGGAGTTCACACTCATAACACATAACACATAACACATAACTTTCTAAAACAAAAAAACATGAGAAAAAGAGCGGCAAAGAAAAGACCACTTTTACCAGATCCAAGGTTTAATGACCAATTGGTAACCCGTTTTGTAAACAACTTAATGTGGGACGGTAAGAAATCAACAGCTTTCAAAGTATTTTATGATGCCATTGACATCATCGAAACCAAAAAGCAAGATGCAGAAAAACCATCATTAGATATCTGGAAAGATGCACTAACGAACGTTATGCCTCACGTAGAAGTACGTAGTCGTAGAGTAGGTGGAGCAACATTCCAAATTCCAATGCAAATTCGTCCAGATAGAAAAATTTCCATGGCAATGAAATGGTTAATTCTTTATTCAAGAAGAAGAAACGAGAAATCAATGGCCCAAAGATTAGCATCAGAATGTTTAGCTGCGGCTAAAGAAGAAGGTGCTGCCGTTAAAAAGAGAATGGACACTCACAAAATGGCCGAAGCAAACAAAGCATTCTCACATTTTAGATTTTAATAATTAAGAAATGGCTAGAGATTTAAAATACACAAGAAACATAGGAATTGCTGCTCATATTGATGCTGGTAAAACAACAACAACAGAGCGTATATTATTCTACACAGGAAAATCACATAAAATTGGTGAAGTACACGATGGTGCTGCAACAATGGACTGGATGGCACAAGAGCAAGAAAGAGGGATTACAATTACTTCTGCTGCAACAACTTGTGAGTGGAATTTCCCAACAGAACAAGGTAAAATTTTACCTGAAACACTTCCATATCACTTTAATATTATTGATACCCCGGGTCACGTTGATTTTACTGTTGAAG
>DMHA01000288.1 GCA_003449615.1 Flavobacterium sp. | reverse complement strand
AGTCCGAATTGCGGACAGTCATAAATTATTATTTTTCCAAAATTATTATCAATTTCTTAATTTATGAGATTTCAAACCATTTCTCGTATATTGGTTTTTTCATTATATTTGAAAAAATAAAACACCACAAATGCAAAATTTACCAAAAGGAAGTCCTAAACTCATCAATGCTTGGGCATTTTATGATTGGGCAAATTCAGTTTATTCACTAGTCATTGCCACGGCGGTATTTCCCATTTATTACGAATCGGTAACAAGTTCGAATGATGGAATAGTAAATTTTCTCGGAACAACATTCCATAACACCACTTTGTTGTCCTATTCCTTGTCCTTCTCCTTTTTGATTGTGGCGTTTTTATCTCCAATATTATCAGGAATTGCAGATTATTCTGGAAACAAAAAAAGTTTTATGAAGTTTTTTTGCTACTTGGGTTCGATATCCGTAATCAGTTTGTTCTTTTTTAAAGGAACTGATACAATTTGGATTGGAATTTTTGCAACCATTTTGGCAAGTATAGGTTTTTGGGGAAGCATTGTTTTTTATAATTCCTATTTGCCCGAAATTGCTTTTCCAGAACAACACGATAGGGTTAGTGCCAAAGGATTTATGTTTGGTTATACTGGCTCTGTACTGCTTTTGGCTTTTAATTTGGCTATGGTGCTGCAACCCGATTGGTTTGGCATCACTGACCCAACTCTGCCCGCAAGAATATCCTTTTTATCTGTTGGAATTTGGTGGATGGGATTCGCACAAGTATCATTTTATTTTTTACCCTCTAATATTAACAATAAAACACCAAGAACAAATTTAATTTTTAAAGGGGTTAAAGAACTAAAAGTAGTTTTGTTAAGTTTAAAAAAATTGACTTCTTTGAAACAATTTTTAACTGCATTTTTCCTTTACAGCACTGGAGTTCAGACTATTATTTTACTGTTAGGTGTTTTTGTTAAAAAAGAATTAGGCATTGAAACTAGTAAGCTTATCATTATTATTTTGTTAATAAATATTGTTGCTGTTTTTGGAGCTTTTCTTTTTTCAAGAATTTCCGAGAATATAGGAAACATAAAAACCCTAAAATTAACCATCGCTATTTGGGGACTAATTTGCTTTTCTATTTACACGATTGATAAACAAAGTCCATTTTTAGATGTAAAAGTTTACCTTGTAGGTACTTCAATAGGAATGGTTTTGGGTGCAATTCAGTCTTTGTCGCGTTCCACTTATTCCAAATTATTACCCGAAACCGAAGATCATACCACTTACTTTAGTTTCTTTGATGTGACCGAAAAACTTGCCATTGTTCTTGGAACTTTTGTTTTTGGTTTCGTTGGAGCTTTGACCAATTCGATGCGTAATTCTATTTTTATTCTGGCAGTTTTCTTCTTGCTGGGCTATATTGTATTGAGTTTTATGAAGAAAATTGAAGTAAATAAATAATTCAATTAATTATTCTTTCGTTTATTTTGGTCTAATAGCTTGAATTAGTGATTTATTAAAAGTGTTTAGAGGTCTTCATTTAGCTATATATTGAAATGATGTCAGCTTTTACTATTCTTGGTTATAAATTTTTGGATAATTATTTCTTTTTTTGTCAGTGATTTATTCTAAAACAAAAATCAAAGCACAAAAAAATATTGTACTTCAAAAAAAAAATTATCCGTTTATTGATTAAATTTTGCCGTTGGTTTAAACTTTTGTGCGGTTTAGAGAATTTATTTGTTTTTGAATTACTTTATCAATAAATTTGTTGGCGAATTATAATTTACCAAAAAATGAAACAAATTTTATTAATCTTTATCATTATTTTTACTATGCAAGATGCTCTTGCTCAAGTAAAACTGTCAAAGGTTCTGTAAGCGATGCAAATGGCTTATGAATATCAATGGTTAATGTTAAGGTGCAAAATGAATTAATGACAACAACTTAACATCTCTTTCAATGTTAAATCAAATATATTAGGCAATATTATCAAATATAAATCAGACCAAACTAATAACCGTTAAAAATATTAAACTAAATTAAATTAAAAATCATGAAAAAAATTACTAAAAAGCTATTAGCTACTGTTTTTCTAATGTTTTCATTGTTCTTGTTTTCACAACCCACAACAGGTCCCACCCATTCTAAAATGGTTGTTGGTTATTATGCACAATGGGCAATTTACGCAAGAGATTACAATGTCTGGGATATTGATGCCAGCAAACTAACCCATTTGATGTATGCGTTTTTTGGCACAGAATATAATGCTTTGCATCCAGAAGAAACAAAATTATATTCGTTAGATCCTTATGCCGATTTTCAACATAATGAAGGAAATCATCATTATTCAGAACCATATATGGGTAATTTTGCGGATTTAAGAGACCTTAAATTAGCAAATCCTCATTTGAAAATAATTATATCAGTTGGAGGGTGGACAAAATCTCAATTTTTACCAGCTATTGCAGAAAATCCTATTGCTCGTGATGCTCTAGCAGCAGATATGGCTAATATGATAGTAAAATATCCTTGGATAGATGGTTTTGATATCGATTGGGAATTTCCACTTTATGGAGGGACAGATGGAAACGAAAAGTTAAACGGAAATGTAATACCCGCTCAGCCTCATACAACAAATGATCATAAGAATCTTGTATATCTGCTCAAGGCAATGAAGTTAGCCATGCCAACAAAATCAATTTCAATCGCCGCTGGAAATAATGTAGCAAAAGCTAGTGAGCAGTTTATTGGTCCTGCTAATAGACCTGCTGGTATGACAGAAGATTTAACTACCTACTGTGATTTTATCACATGTTTTGGGTATGATTTTGGTGGAAACTGGAATGATAAAACATGTTATAATGCACCTTTACATGGTAGCGGTAATGTTAATGATCCTTTGCATAGTGCTGATCCTAAACTAGTTCAATCATTAGAAAATTTAGTTAATATTTATCTAAATGATGTTGGTATTCCTAGTAATATGTTTGTTATGGGTTTGCCTTTTTATGGTAAAATCTTTGAAAATGTAGGAACACAAAATCCTGTTCCTGGATTTCCAGGTTTGTTTAATACTGCCCCAAGAGAACCAGCAATAGTAAAAGGTTGTGGATTACCACAACCTCCGAAAGGAACATGGGATGCAATTGATTGTGAGAGTTCTGGATCAGTAGAATTTTGCGATTTAGCTGGCGATTTAGGTGGTAGCACCATTCCGACAGCTGGTCGCCATTTATTAGATCCAGACAATCCGTCACAATTAAAAGCATCCTCAATTGCAGCAGGTTGGGTTAAATATTGGGATGATACTGCCAAAGTACCTTATCTTTACAATGCCACATTACATCAATTTTTGATGTATGATGATGAACAATCTATTGATGAAAAAGTCAAATTCATTTTATCAAAAAATTTAGGTGGCGGAATGATTTGGGAGTTATCTCAAGATTCAAGGTCAACAGATCCACTTCCTAATAGATTGTTGACACAGGTTAACAATTCTTTTTCGGCAATGCCTTCAGACATAACTGCTATTTTTAAAGACGCAAGTAACGCTTTTATTCCTGGGGTAGCTGTTACTTTAACAAAATTATCGGATAGTAGCACTTTAACTGCCACATCCGATGCAAATGGTTCGGTTTCATTTCCTAATTTGCAATCTTTTGTTGGATACACCATTTCATATACAAAATCAGGATATGTATTTTTGCCAACAACTACAAATATAAGTTCATTAGATGCAGACACTACCTACAACGTAGTAGGGTCTAATCAAATTGTGAGTATTTCGGGAGCTGTAAAAACACCAGCACCAACAGCAACATTAATTCCAAATGTAGTTGTTAAGTTAATAAATATCGCTTCTTCGGAAGTACTTGCTACTCAAACATCGGTTGATGGAAACTTTAGTTTTACCAACTTAATTTCTGGTTTGAACTACAAAGTAATCGCTGAAAAACTATATTACACTTTTACTGAAGCGAGTTTAACCAATGTTACTACCAATCAAACAGGAGTTTTAGTCGAAGGAACTATGGCTACTTATACTATTTCAGGAACTGTTAAAGATGGAGTTACTCCTATTGTAGGAGCAACCGTAACAGCAAGTTTTAGTGCTACTTCGCTAACAAGTGTTACCAATTCTTCGGGAGAATATAGCTTTACTAACTTGACTCCTGGTATTACCTACACCCTTACCACTACAAATACTGGTCAAACATTTTCTCCAGCATCTGCAGTGATTTCTAATTTAGGGGCCAATCAAACTCAAAACTTTCTTTTAAATAATTATTTAATAAGTGGTGTAGTTAAAAACGGAGCGGTTCCTGTTAGTGGGGCTGTTGTCGCTTTGACACTTGACCCATGGAAGTATCTACTCGTTTCCACAGATTCAAATGGTAAGTATTATTTTAACAATAGTGACCTAGTAGGTTCTACTACATTTAGTTTAAAAATGAATCAATGGGAACAACCAGGAGGTGAACCTAAGCCAATTTATTATCCTCTACTAGGATACCCAACGAGTTCTATTCCTACAGTTCCAGCAATCTTTAATTTTAACTCACAACCACAGTCTGTTAATTTAAGTTTCACTAATCCGTTAAATAGTAGTTCAGTTACCATTGGTGCTACAGGGTCAATAAACTTGAGTACTACTTCGGATATGCTTATTGCAGATGGTTCAACAATAACATCGGTAGTTTATACCATAAATGGGGTAAATTATACAGCAACTAATACAACTGGAAGTAATTATAATTATTCATGGTCTCCACCAGCTAATTTATTTAATACTGATGTTACAGTAAGTGCTTTAGCAACAGCATCCAATGCTATGACTGCTACAGCTTCAATCACGTTTCACTTAAATTGCACAGGCGTTGGATGTCCTAACGTGGCACCAACCGTAGTATGGAATTTACCAACATCAACTACAGTTAACCAAGCAAGCGGATTTGCTGCTATAAATATTGAAGTTTCAGCCGCCGATAGTGATGGCTCCGTTTCGGGAGTTGTAATCAATGTTAATGGTGCAAACCATGCTATGACTGCAGGATCTGCAAATAAATATACCTATAGTTTTACACCAACGGCTTATCAGGATTATCCAATAATTATCACAGCTACGGATAATCTAGGACTTCAAGCCGTGTTGAACAAAACCATAAAAGTAATCAATTCAATATTTATTCCATTACCTGAAAAAGTAATTGTAGGATATGCACATTCTTGGGAAAATGCAGGTGCTCCATTCATGTATTTTAATCAGATGGTAGGCAAGAAATATAATGTAGTTATGTACTCATTTATTGAAACCGTTAGCTCTGATGGATTTACCCCACAATTAACAATAAATAGTCCTAGGTATTATACTGGTGGTGTTTTTGATCCACAATTGCTAAAAGATGATATCGCTACCTTAAGAAATCAAGGCATACCTGTTATCGTTTCGATAGGGGGGGCAAACGGACATGTATCTCTAGAAACAATACAACAAAAAAATACATTCATTGCGGGAGTAAAATCTATCGTAGATCAATATCAATTTGACGGATTGGATTTAGATTTTGAAGCAGGTTCTATGAATTTTGGAGCGGGTGCCTTAACCGATTTTTCATATGCGGGAATTTCAGCCTATCCAAAACTTAAAAATGTTGTAGATGCGGTAAAAGAATTAAAGACTTTTTACGGAAGTGGCTTTCATATTACTGCCGCTCCAGAAACTTTTTATGTTCAAGTTGGATATTCAACTTATTCTAATACAGCAGGTTCGTTTTTACCAATAATCAACAATATTCGAGATGAGCTCGATTTACTTATGGTTCAATTGTATAATACGGGATCTATTAATGCACTAGACGCAACGGCCTATGCTACACCAACACCTGATTTTTTAGTATCTATGTCAGATATGTTGATTAAAGGATTTAATGTAGCTTCAACGGGGTACCATTTTAACGGTCTTCCTGCTTCAAAAATTGTCGTTGCAATGCCAGCATGTCCTGCTGCTGGTGGTGGCTATATTGCACCTACAAATGCAATAAAAGCTTTAGATTATTTGAGGTTTGGAACTACCTTTGCTGGAAGGAATTATACACTACAAGCAGGTGGTCCCCATCCTGATTTAAGAGGTGTAATGACTTGGTCAATAAATTGGGATGCCTCAACAACTTGTAATAGCACTTCGTATGAATTTGCTAATGCATATCATAATTATTTTTTCCTTCCTTTAGGCAATAAAGATTTTACTGCTTCAGAAATTATTCTTTATAGTAATAATGATGGTACAATTAACATCAATTCTGGAACAATGATTATGCAACGGGTACGTGTTTTTGATTTAAGGGGTGTTTTAATTGCAAAAAAAGATGGAATAAATTCATTCGAAACAACAATCATTACTAGAAAAACAAATCAAGTTTTGTTAGTTGAAATTACTGATAATAATGGCAATAAAATCATCAAAAAAATAGTTCAATAATAAAGAACTTGATAACAATATTAATGAAAAAATCCATTGTAAAACCATTATAATGTGTTCGTTGATTTTGTTATCAAGTTTCTAAAAAACTGTTACTTAGTTACT
>DMHA01000045.1 GCA_003449615.1 Flavobacterium sp. | reverse complement strand
CGTTTTTTGGCTTCGGCAGTATCGTCAGCTCCTCCAACAATAGCACCTGCGTGCCCCATTGTTCTTCCTTTTGGAGCAGTTTCGCCTGCAATAAATCCAATTACTGGTTTGCGATTTCCATCGGCTTTAATCCATTTGGCGGCATCGGCTTCGAGTTGACCACCAATTTCCCCAATCATCACGATACATTCGGTTTCTGGATCGTTCATAAATAATTCGATGGCTTCTTTTGTAGTAGTTCCAATAATTGGGTCGCCACCAATTCCGATAGCAGTAGTGATTCCCAATCCTTGTTTTACCACTTGATCAGCGGCTTCATAAGTTAAAGTTCCTGATTTGGAAACAATTCCTACAGTTCCTTTTTTGAAAACAAAACCTGGCATAATTCCCACTTTGGCTTCTCCTGGTGTAATAACCCCAGGACAGTTAGGCCCTATTAATCTACAATTTCTACTTTTTATATAGTTATTGGCTTTAATCATATCGGCAACTGGAATTCCTTCGGTGATGGCGATAATCACTTTGATTCCTGCATCAGCAGCTTCCATAATTGCATCGGCAGCAAAAGCTGGTGGCACAAAAATAATGGTAGTATCGGCACCTGCTTGATCTACGGCATCTTTGACTGTATTAAAAACTGGTCGGTCTAAATGGCTAGTTCCTCCTTTTCCAGGAGTGACTCCACCAACAACATTTGTACCGTACTCAATCATTTGAGATGCATGAAAAGTTCCTTCACTTCCTGTAAATCCTTGAACTATTATTTTTGAATTTTTATTAACTAAAACGCTCATGATATATTTTTTATATGTTTTTTTTATAGCTCTGCAAAAGTATGGTTTTGCGGTTAATATTTAAAAAAAAAATTAAGAAAAATGACTCATTTGATACCCTCTATACAATTTATCGTCTTTGACTTCCCAAATAGCGAAAAAATTGCCCATTAGCATTTCTTCTCTTGGGTTTTCTATTGTTTTTACAAAGTGGGAAAACCGTAACGAAACAAGATTTTTTTCTTGAAGAATGTGACTAATTCTAATTTTGGAACGGACATAAGCTTTTGCCAATTCATCTGTTAAAGACAAAATATCATTATAATCCATTTGGATAAATCCTTTGCTTGTATTCCAATCGATGGTTACTTCGGGATGAAGTAATTCGCTAACTGTTTTTCTATCTAACAGAACATCAGATTTATAGAAATCGAGAACAATATCTTTTGGTTTCATCTGTTTATAATATTTTCTTTTTATTGTAAGACGTGTCGGCAGACAGGTAGGTGGAACGCCTATAATCATATTCCTGTGAGTCAATGACTATTTTAGTGGGCGTTTCATCTTACTTTAATTTATTTAAAATTTCAGGTATCTTTTTAATATTTGCCAATTGTTTCAATTTTTCTCTTGATTCTTCGATGGGTGTACCAAAATAGGTTTTGCCTCCTTCAACAGATTTGGTTACTCCAGTTTGACCTAAAATTACTGCCTTCTCCCCTATTGTTATGCCGCTTGTGGTGCCTACTTGTCCCCATAAGGTTACTTCATCTTCTATAATAACACAACCTGCAATGCCTGTTTGTGAAGCAATTAAACATTTTTTTCCAATAACTGTGTCGTGTCCAACGTGCACTTGATTGTCAATTTTTGTTCCTTCTCCAATGGTTGTATCACCTGTAACTCCTTTGTCGATAGTGCAAAGTGCACCAATGCCAACATTGTCTTTGATAACGACCCTTCCACCTGAAATTAATTGGTCGTAACCTTCGGGACGTTTTTTGTAATAAAAAGCATCAGCCCCCAAAATGGTTCCAGCGTGAATAATCACATTATCACCAATTACAGTATAATCATAAATGGAAACATTGGAATGAATCAGACAATTTTTCCCTATGACTACATGGTTTCCAATGAAAGAGTTGGGTTGAATTATTGTCCCTGCTCCAACTTTGGCGGAAGCCGAAATAGCCACATTAGAAAACTGAAAGGGCTTGAAATGTTTGGTCAGAATATTGAAATCACGAAAAGGGTCATCCGAAATCAATAAGGCTTTACCTTCTGGACAATCGACTTTTTTATTGATTAAAATGGTTGTTGCTGCTGAATTTAAGGCTTTGTCGTAATATTTTGGATGATCCACAAAAACAATATCACCCGATTCTACCACATGAATTTCATTCATTCCAGTAACAGGAAAATTTTCATCACCAACGAATTCGCTGTTGATAATGGTTGCAATTTCTTTTAAGGTATGTATTCTTGAAAATTTCATGTTTCTGTTTGTTTCAGGTTTCAAGTTTATTCCTTTACTCTCTCCATATAATTTCCAGTAGTGGTATCGATTTTGATTTTGTCGCCTTCATTGATAAATAACGGAACATTTACGGTAGCTCCAGTTTCAACCGTGGCCGATTTTGTGGCGTTTGTTGCTGTATTTCCTTTGATTCCTGGCTCGGCATAAGTCACTTCAAGCACCACAGAGGAAGGCATATCAACTGAAAGAGGCAAATCTGTTTCGGTATTGATGGCAATCATTACATTTTCGCCTTCTTTTAATAAATCGGGCGAATCCAATACATTTTTGTTTAAAGATATTTGTTCAAAAGATTCTACATTCATAAAGTGAAATAAATCGCCCTCGGGATATAAAAATTGAAATTTGTGATTTTCAACCCGAACTTCTTCAATTTTATGACCTGCTGAAAAGGTATTGTCCAGTACTTTTCCGTTGGATAAACTTTTGAGTTTAGTTCTAACAAATGCTGGTCCTTTTCCAGGTTTAACGTGAAGAAATTCAATGATTTTATAGATGTCGTTGTTGTATTTGATGCACAATCCGTTTCTAATGTCTGATGTTGATGCCATTTTTTTTATTGTTTATTGTTTGATTCTAAATAATGTTACGCCCCAATTGGCATTGTTGTCAACTTTTAAAACTTTTTCAGTTTTAATTAATTCATATTGTTCAGATATAATTTTAATTATATCTTCTCTTACTCCATATATTGAAATAATGAAATAACTATTTCCATTTTTAAAAAAATTAGAAAGGTTGGATAAAGTCTCAATATAATTATCTAAATAATATATAACCTCATTTAG
>DMHA01000360.1 GCA_003449615.1 Flavobacterium sp. | reverse complement strand
TACTACTTTAAACAACATTAGACTTTTAAACTATTTTAAACCAATTTTTAACCCTTAATTGCTTTCACCATCACTTTATCAATCTTCACGCCATCCATATCAATGACTTCCAACTCAAATTTTTGCCAAATCAATTTCTCTCCTTCTTTTGGAATGCGAGAAAGTTCGGTCATTATCAATCCACTCACTGTGGTTACTTCATAATCGTTTGTTAGTTCGTCTAATTCAAAATAGGTCAAGAAATCGTGCAAGGAATAATGTCCGTCAACCAACCAACTTCCGTCTTCTCGTTCAATCAATTGAAACTCATCTTTATTAAAATCGGATGCGTCTCCTACTAATGCTTCCAATATGTCATTCAAAGTAATTATTCCTTGAAAAACCCCATATTCATCCGAAACCAAAGCATAATGAATACCAGATTCTTTGAACTGCTCCAAAGCTTTATAGGCTGTGGTTTGTTCCATCATAAAAGGGGCTTCGGTCATAATTGCCGACAAATTGAAATCTTCAATATCAAAATGAGAAAAAATATTTTTCAAATTGACTATGCCCAAAATATCATCGTAATTTTCTCCATAAACGGGATAGATTGAATGTAATTCTTTGAGCATAAATTCTTTAACTTGCTCTTTATTGGAATGTAAAGGCAACATTACAACCGATTTTCGGTGTGTCATCAAAGAGTTTATTTTTCGGTCGCCAATATGAAAAACACGTTCAACAATATCTTGTTCTATCTCTTGCACTTCACCTCCTTCGGTGCCTTCTTTGATAATTGCTTTAATCTCTTCTTCGGTTACTTTGCCGTCGGCAGTGGGTTTTATCTGTAAAATTTTTAATAAAAATTCTGTAGAATGAGTTAATAACCAAATAAATGGAGCCGTAACAATCGAGATTATTTTCATTGGAAAAGCTACAGTTTTGGCAATAGATTCAGGGTGATTTAGACCAATTCTTTTAGGTAATAATTCTCCTAATACCAAAGAAAAGAAAGTTAGAACAACTACGACTATTCCTACTCCGATTGAGGTTGCAAATGGTTTTAGAGCATCGAAGCCTGCTACAAATTCCTGAACATCGTGCGTAATTTTATCTCCAGAATAAATACCCGTAAGGATTCCGATGAGTGTAATTCCTATCTGAACAGTCGATAAGAATTTATTGGGTGAATTGGCTAAATCTAAAGCGATTTGAGCATTTTTACTTCCCTTTTTAGCGGCTGTTTCCAAACGGTTTTTCCGTGCCGAAATCAATGCAATTTCAGACATTGAGAAAACCCCGTTAAGGATTATTAAAAAAAGAATTATTAAAATTTCCATTTGTTTGTTTGTTGTTTATGGTTTATAGTTTGTAGTTGAAATTGAAGACTACAAACTATAAACTATAAACCATAAACTATTTATAAATTATCAATAATATTACTTAAACGTTCAGTGATTTCGGCAATTGAGCCAATTCCATTTACTGGGTAATATTTACTTTGCTCCTTATAATAAGCCGTCAAAGGGGCTGTTTTTTCGTTGTATTCTTGGTATCGGTGTCTGATTTTTTCTTCGTCTTGATCGTCTGATCTTCCAGAGGTTTTTCCTCTTTCAAGCACACGATGAATTAGAATTTCATCATCGGCTTCGAGTGCAATTGTGGCAGCTACTTTCCATTTTTTAGTTGCCAAAAATTTGTCTAATTCAATCGCTTGTGCTAAAGTTCTTGGAAATCCATCATACAGAAAACCTTTTGCACCAAGGGTATTGTCAACTTCATCTTCAAGCATATTTATGGTTACTTCATCAGGCACTAAATCACCTTTATCCATATAAGTTTTGGCTAATTTGCCCAATTTTGTTTCATTTTTGATATTATATCTAAAAATATCCCCAGTTGAAAGATGTACCAAATTGTATTTTTCTTTCAAAAACTCTGCTTGAGTGCCTTTTCCAGCGCCTGGCTTCCCGAATAAAACTATGTTAATCATTATGTAAAGTTATGTGTTAAATGTTATATGTTAGGCGTTATGTGTTACACGCTTACTCTTAACGCATAACTTTTAACGCATAACTTTTTTATTCTTTTAGTTGATATACTTCAGGCAAATTTCTACCCAAACCATCATAATCTAATCCGAATCCAACAATAAATTTATTGGGAATTCTGATTCCTACATAGTCTATTTTGATGTCGTTTACTAATGCTTCAGGTTTGAAAAAAAGCGTAGCAATCTTAAAATGTTTTACATTTTGTTGCTTGAATAATTCTTTCAAGGCCACTAAGGTATTTCCAGTATCCACAATATCTTCGATAACAATAACCGTTCGCCCTGTCAAATCTCTATCTATTCCTATCAATTGCTTTACTTCGTTTGTAGAGGTCATTCCTTGATAGGAAGACATTTTAATGAAACTAACTTCGCAAGGTGATTTATAATGTTTCATAAAATCAGAAACAACCATAAAAGCACCATTCAAAACACCGATAAAAATAGGGGTTTCTTCGGCAAAATCATCCTCAACTAGTGCTGCTATTTTGGCAATAGCAAAGTCTATTTCTTGAGCAGAAATAAACGGAACAAATTGTTTATCGTGGAGTTGTATCACTTTTTTTCTTTTTAAAAATAATTTGCAAAGATAGGGATTTCAAATTTGACAATGGACAATTGATTTGTACTTTTCCAACGAATTTAATAATAGTCCCCAATTTCTAATAAAGAATTAGATTTTTCAATAGAATTCAATAAAAGATGGATGGATATTGAAATTGATAGCCGTAAAAAAAACGAATGACTTGAAGCGAATTTAGATTTCTTTAGTTCCAATATCAAAATGTCAAATTAATAAAATCGGAATCATTTTTTATGTAAATTTGTTTCATAAAAACATCTGTTATGACCATTCAAGAAAAAAAATCTGCCCTAATCGAACAAATCAAGAACGAAAACTCAGAGGAAATGATTGATAGAATTTATGATGATGTAACCAATATAAAAAGTTGGGAATCGGAATATGGAAAAAATATTCTGAATCAATTGTTGGCTAAATCACAAGAAGAAGCACGTGAAGGGAAAACTCGACCTTATAAAGACCTTATTGAAGAAGCCAAAGCAAAGTATTGTTTGAATGTATAAAGTAGTTTCAACTCCAAAAGCTGATATTTCATTTTTAAAAGTAATCGATTTTATACTTTTTATTTGGAATGCCAAAATAGTAGTAGATTTCATCACCTTGACCGAGAATTTAGAATCTATTTTATCAAACAATCCCTATTTGGGAAAACCTTTAGAAAATAATATCCGTGAAACTATTATTCACAAAAACACTTCCGTTTTTTATGAAGTAGATGAGAAAAATAAAATAATTAAAATTCTACTTTTCAAAGAAAATCGTCAAAATCCCGAAAGTTATTTGAAGTTGTTATAGTTCAATTTATTGGCTATAATTCATAAAATCTAGCAGTAATTTTTCCGACAAAAAGAAAAACATCCGTATCTTTGTAAAAATTGTACGTATATGAACACCAAACTCACTTTATCGTTAGAAAAAGAAGTCATAGAAAACGCAAAAATCTATGCCAAAGGAACCGGCAGAAGCTTGTCTGAAATGGTAGAAAATTATTTTAGAAACCTTGTATCAGGTTCTCAAAATGATAATAAAATTGAGGATAAATATGGAGATATTGATCCTAAAGTAAGAAAAATAATTGGAAGAATTACCTTGCCTGACGATTTTGATATAGAAAAAGTAAGAGAAGAACATTATAAAGAAAAGTATGGATTTTAAACATATTTTTCTAGACACTAACATTTTGGTTGACATTGTTGCCAATAGACTTCCTTTTTCAGGGAATGCCATTTCTATTTTCGATTATTGTGAACGAAATGAAATCAGAATGTATTCTTCCTCTCATTCGATAGCAACAATGCATTATATAGCAAAAAGAGTGGTTGATGAAAAAGAATTGCGTTCTATTATTGAAGATTTATTAGATACTATTTCGATAATTGCCGTAACGGAATCTATTTTAAAAAAAAGTCTTAAATCCAACCACAAAGATTTTGAAGATGCAATTCAAATAGTTGCTGCTCAATCCATTAAAGATATGGATTGTATAGTTACCAGAGATTTGAAAGATTATAAAAATGCTGAAATTAATGTTTTTACTCCTGATGAATTTTTAAACAAAACAAATTAGTAACCTTAAACAAATCTGGGGAAAAAATCAGATTAAGCGATATGAATTATTTCTCTTCCAACTTTAAATTAGGAATTCTCGGCGGGGGTCAATTGGGTAAAATGCTTTTGTTTGATACCAGAAAATTTGATATTCAAACTTATGTTCTCGATTCCAGTGAGGAAGCACCTTGCAAAATTGCCTGCAACAAATTCTTTCAAGGCGATTTAATGGATTTTGAAACTGTTTACAATTTTGGCAAACAAGTCGATGTTTTGACGTTTGAGATAGAATTGGTCAACCTTGAAGCTTTGGAAAAACTTGAAAGCGAAGGCAAAAAAGTATATCCTTCGCCAAAAACGTTGAGATTAATACAAAATAAAGGCATTCAGAAAGAATTTTATACTAATAACGATATTCCAACCGCTCCTTTTAAAAAGTTTTCCAATTTAAGTAATCTAAAATCTGAAATCTGCAATCTGAAATTGCCCTACGTATGGAAATGCACCGAATTTGGTTATGATGGAAACGGTGTGAAAATAATTAGAAATATCGATGATTTAGACACTTTGCCCAATGTAGAATGTATTGCCGAAGAAATGGTGCCTTTCAAAAATGAATTGGCAGTAATTGTTTGTCGCAATTCTTCGGGCGAAATCAAAACCTATCCAGTTGTTGAAATGGAATTTCATCCCGAAGCCAACCAAGTAGAATATGTAATTTGCCCTGCTCGAATTGACGAAAAAGTGGCTGCAAAAGCAAGAGCAATCGCCCTCGATGTTTCCGAAAAATTCAACCACGTGGGACTTTTGGCAGTAGAAATGTTTCAAACTGAAGATGATGAAATTTTAGTAAACGAAGTCGCTCCTCGCCCACATAATTCGGGTCATTACAGCATCGAAGCAAGTTATACTTCACAATTCGAGAATCATTTACGAGCCATTCTCGATTTGCCTTTAGGAAATACCGACAGTAAAGTTGGCGGAATTATGGTAAATTTAGTTGGTGAAGATGGTTTTTCAGGCGATGTAGTTTATGAAAATATCGAAAAAATATTAAGTTGGAACGGTGTAACACCACACATCTACGGGAAAAAACAAACCCGCCCTTTCCGAAAAATGGGACACGTTACGATTGTAAATGAAGATATTAATGAAGCAAGAAGAATTGCTGAGGATGTGAAGAATACTATTAAAGTTATAAGTCGTCAGTAATCAGTTTTCAGTCGCAGTTAGCAACTTTACAAAAGTTATCTTTTTTTAATTAAATTTGTAAAAATTCAATAAATGAAAATATCAAAATTAAACATAGACCAATTTAGGCATTTAGAAAATCTAGATTTTGATTTTACGTATCAAAGTGGCGAACGTAAAGGTCAGCCATTGGATAAAATATGTTTTATTGGACAAAGTGCTACTGGGAAAACGGGTTTGTTGGAGTTGATTTATGAATATAACTTGAATATATTAAACTTAGAAGTAATAAATGGGAGGCATTTAACAGGGTCTAGAAATGGCATAAAATTAGTGAAAGGAGAAATTGAATTTTTAATTAATGAAAGTTCATTTACCCAAAAAAACGAAGAAGTATTCTATAAAAATCGAAATTATAAATATGAAAATGGTGGTGGAAGTGTAGAAAATTTAATTTCCATTCAAGATAAAAATGATGTCTTCTATTTTAAATCCAATCTCATATCTGATATAAACATTGATCTTTTTGCAAAAAATCCGATTGATTTAATAGAAAAACACAGCGCAGATCTTCAACATATTGAAGACGAATTCAAACATAAAGAAAGTTACGGCGTATTATTTAATGATATAGTAAACGACAAAATTTGGCTCTATCTTTTGAATGACATCCTAAATTATCGTAAAAATTTTACCCAAAAAATGTCTGAATTAATACACAAAGGTCTTCTTGCAAATGCCAAAAAGTTAGATTCAGAATTTCAAAAATGGCAAAAAGACAATCCGAATGTATTAGAGTTATTTGCGAAAGAATTCAATCCTATTTTAGAAAAATTAAATTTAGAGGTTGATTTAGTCAATACCGAATATTCAATCCCAATAAAAAACAAAAGAATCGATGAAATAATTCCTATCCAAAATACCAGTACAGGAACAAAAGGATTATTGTTGTCATTTTTACCTATATACAAACTTGACACCAAAGATTCTATTATTTTAATCGACGAACCAGAACGCTCCTTATATCCAGATATGCAAATGGATTTGATGGATCATTATCAAAGATTAGCTCCTGATGCGCAATTTATAGTAGCTACACATTCTCCATTTATTGCAGCCTCTTTCGAGCCTGATGAACGTTTTATCCTTTATTTTGATGAAGAAGGAAAAGTAGCCGTGCGAAGAGGAAGTTCCCCAATTGGTGATGATCCGAACGATATGCTTTATAATGATTTTGGCATCAATTACATAAATAAATTTGGTCAAGCAAAATATAATGAATATTTAGATTTGAAGCAAAAAATATATTTTGAGAAAGATGATAATATCAAAAAAGAATATGCTGAAAAACTAGAAAAAATTGGCGATGAGTATAATTTTTAAGGTATGAAGAGAATTATTAAACCCTCCGATTCCGAAGTAATTCAAAATAAAATTTACTACAAAAAAGCCGCTAATAAACATTTAAGTACTATTCTATTAAAAGAGCAAAAGAACTTCTGTGCATACACAGAAGAATATATTGGCATTAACGACGCCGCAGATATTGAACATTTCAATCCTAATTTGAAATATACTAAAAATGATTCATATCAAAATTGGTTTATGGTAAAGCATAAACCAAACAATTTAAAAAGAACTAATTGGATTGAACCTATTTTACACCCAACTTCCCAAGATTTCGAACAAAGATTAATTTATTTTGACGGTTATTTTCTGCACAATCCAGAAGATGTTGAAACTAAAAATCTAATTGATTTACTAAATCTGAATAATGAGATTTTTGTAAAAAATAGAAAAAAGTACATTGAACGAAGAAAAGAAAGAATCAAGGAAAAATACATTCCTGCTAAAGATTATTTTCAAGATAAAATAGACTCCGAAATAGATTGTATAAAATATTTAAGAGCCATTCAAGAAGAATTCAACATTGACATTTGGAATATGATTCCAGAACCTAAATAAAAACAAATGAGCAAAGTAGCCATAATAATGGGAAGCATATCCGATATGCCCGTAATGCAAGAAGCCATCGACATCCTAAAAGGTTTTGATATCGAAACCGAAGTCGATATTGTTTCAGCGCACAGAACACCCGAAAAATTATTCGATTTCAGCAAAAACGCCCACACACGCGGAATCTCGGTAATTATTGCCGGCGCTGGAGGAGCGGCACATTTGCCCGGAATGGTAGCCTCGATGTCGCCACTTCCCGTAATTGGCGTTCCCGTAAAATCAAGCAATTCTATTGATGGGTGGGACAGCGTTCTGTCGATTTTGCAAATGCCAGGCGGAGTTCCTGTTGCGACAGTTGCCTTAAACGGTGCCAAAAATGCGGGAATTCTTGCAGCACAAATCATTGGAAGCCACAACAAAAGTGTTTTGGACAAAATCATAGCCTATAAAACGGGATTGAAAGAAGCCGTAATTATTGCATCCGAAAGTCTAAAAAAATAACTATTTAAAATCATTCTGTTCTTTTTCAGGAGCTATTTCCCGCTATTCGTTCCAATCTTTTCTTTTTTTAAAGAAAAAAAAGAAAAGGATTTCCACTTCTATCGGGGCTAAAAAATTAAAAATGACAATATTAACCCAACATTTCGACACAAAACACAACACTGCACCATTCTCGCAAATAAAGCTTTCCGATTACAAACCTGCTTTTATCGA
>DMHA01000191.1 GCA_003449615.1 Flavobacterium sp. | reverse complement strand
CTCGATAGCTCAGTCGGTAGAGCACAACACTTTTAATGTTGGGGTCCTGGGTTCGAGCCCCAGTCGGGTCACAAAACAATAAGCATACAAAATAGAATCTTGATAGTCTGACGACTTGATAGCTCAGTTGGTAGAGCACATCACTCTTAATGTTGGGGTCCTGGGTTCGAGCCCCAGTCAGGTCACAGTTTTTAGGCCAAAAGTTCTGGGCGAGAAGTTTATCCCGAGCAGCGAAGCAAGCGGGAAGCCCCAGTCAGGTCACACAAAGAAAAATATAGAGACGTTGCAATGCAGCTTCTCTATATTTTTTTAGGCCACGTGGAGAAACGGTAGACTTGCCAGCTTGAGGGGCTGGTGCTCGCAAGGGCGTGCGGGTTCAAATCCCGCCGTGGTCACTTTTAAGCCAAAAATAAAATCCTAAATACTTATTAATTAAGTAGTTAGGATTTATTATTTTTAAATCTGTATTAATTCTGTATTCTAACTATTCAATTTATTAGCTAAAATAGATTTATTACTTGATTGGTATAAAACTACTTCCCTACCGTAGCTTTTTTCAAATCACTGCCTCCAGGAATTTTCATTTTCTCGGTTAATAAAGAAATATCACTCAAATCGAAAGTGCCTGTCAATGACATTAGTACTGTTTCATTTTCTTTGCTTGAACCTTCAATGAACATCAATAATTCTTCTACTTGTCCTGCGGTAGCTCCAGATTTAACCAATATTCTCACATTTTTTCCACTATCATTTGTGCGCATCAACTCCTCTAAACCAGCAGTTTTGATGTAATTATCAGTAGTCGATTTCATTTCAGTTGAAACTCTCGTGCTAATGGTTGTAAAAACTTTCAGGTTATCTAACTTTTTCATCAACGATAGATATTGCTGGGTTTCTTTGTCATTAGGATCCACTTTTACACTTCCCATCATTTGAAACATTTTCTTGTTTACAATTATGGAAGTTACATCGTCTTGACCATCATATTTATCAAAAGCCGATTGGGCAAAAAACACATTGGAAACCAAAATTAATAAGACTGTTACTATAATTTTTTTCATTTTTATTTGTTATAAAGTTTTATAATTAGCAAAGTAATAACAAAGGTTGTGCCGATACAACAAAATTCTATTTTTTTTTGCTTTTTAATATTTAGGATAATGGTTGTTGAAACACAATGAAATGATTGTGTTTTTCCTCCCTAATTTGAGGAAAACCGATGAAAAACAATAAATTCAAACAGATAAAACAACTATTAAATAAGAAAATTAAATTTTAAAATACTATTTTTACTTCTCAAATACAAACCCAAATTATGAAAACAACTATCAAATTTATCATTCTATTTCTTTTGGCTGGATTTGTTTTCCAAAGTTGTCAAGATGAAGATGATGTTGCCATACCAAGAGACTTGGAAATTAATAATTTTATATGGAAAGGATTGAATATCTATTATTTATGGCAAGCTGATGTACCTAATTTGTCTGATAATAAATTTGCAAACCAAGCAGAATTGAACATCTTTTTGAGAGGCTATTCAGTGCCTGAAAATTTATTTGAAAGTTTGCTTTACAAGCCCGAAAGTCTTTTTCCAGCTACTGAAGCCGTAGATAGATTCAGCTGGATAGTTGATGATTATTTGGAATTAGAAGGACAGCTTCAAGGAACGACTAATAATAATGGCGTTGAATTTGGTTTGAGCTATAAATCAACAGGTTCTTCAGAAATAATTGGTTGGGTTCGTTATATTATCCCCAATTCAGATGCGTCAACAAAAGACATCAAGCGTGGTGATATTTTTTATGGAGTTAATGGAACGCAGCTCACTGTAAATAATTGGCAATCCTTGTTATTTGGTTCAAACAATAATTACACCTTAAATATGGCCGATATTATTGCTGGGGTTGTTACACCAAACGGAAAAACAGTCGCTTTGACAAAAACAGTTTTAGACGAAAATCCAATTCTAATCAATAAAGTAATCGTTTCTGGGTCGCACAAAATTGGTTATTTGATGTACAACGGATTTTATTCTAATTACGATAGCCAACTCAATGATGCTTTTGGAACACTTAAATCAGACGGAATTACCGATTTGGTTTTGGATTTAAGATATAACGGCGGTGGCTCAATTCAAACTGCAACCCGATTAGCCAGCATGATAACAGGTAATTTAACCGGACAAGTTTTCTCGAAAGAACAATGGAATGATAAAATTGAATCTTATTTTGCTGCCAACGACCCTGAGTCCTTGAAAAATTATTTTGTTGATGAAATCGGAACAACTCCTATCAATAGTGTCAATATGACCAAAATTTATATTCTTACTTCAGGAAGTAGTGCATCGGCGAGTGAATTAGTGATTAACGGATTGAAACCTTATATCACAGTAGTCCAAATAGGCGATGTAACGGTTGGAAAAAATGTAGGCTCGGTTACTTTGTATGATTCCCCAACTTTTGGAAAAGAAAATAGAAATTCAAATCATCGCTATGCAATGCAACCACTGGTGCTGAAAATTGTTAATGCAGCTGGTTATGGAGAGTACCAAAGTGGTTTAGAGCCTAATTTTGAACTAAAAGAAACATTAAGTACTCTTGACGTTTTAGGCAGTCCAACAGAGCCTTTGTTAAAACTCGCCATTGGAAAAATTACAGGAACTGGAAAAATGAAAGAACCTGTTCAAGGTAAACTATTTGACTATTTTAAAGATTCAAAATCTACAAATAATTTGCAAAACCAAATGTATCTCGAAAAAGCTCCGGAAGGTTTGATGAAAGCTTTGGAATAATTTAATACTCGAAATTTCCGTATTCGCTAGAAATAGTCAGTTTGTTGGCATTGGCTGCTTCTACTCTACCTACGATTTGTGCATCGACATTAAACGATTTTGAAATGGCGATAATATCTTTGGCAACTGCTTCTGGCACATAAATTTCCATTCGGTGACCACAGTTGAACACTTGATACATTTCTTTCCAATCGGTTTTGGATTGTTCCTGAATGAGTTTGAACAATGGAGGAACTGGAAATAAATTATCCTTTATAATATGCAAATTTTGAACACCATGCCCGTCGGCAGGCAGGAAATGCAAGATTTTGGTTTGCGCTCCTCCGCTGCAATGCACCATGCCATGAATTTCGTTTGAAGTATATTTATCCAATATTTTTTTGATAATTGGCGAGTATGTTCTAGTTGGCGAAAGCACTAACTTACCCGCATCGATGGGCGAATTTTCGACAGCATCGGTCAATTTTACCTGACCTGAATAAATTAAATCTTCGGGAACGGCGGCATCGTAACTCTCTGGATATTTGGTTGCCAAATATTTCCCGAAAACGTCATGACGTGCCGAGGTGAGTCCGTTGCTTCCCATTCCGCCATTATAACTTTTTTCATAATTGGCTTGACCAAAAGATTCCAATCCTACGATTACATCACCTACTTTTATGTTGGCATTATCAATCACTTTAGAACGTTTCATTCGGGCCGTAACGGTCGAATCCACAATGATGGTTCGAACAATATCGCCCACATCGGCAGTTTCTCCGCCTGTGGAATGAATGGTTACACCAAATGATTCTAATTCTTTAATCAACTCTTCGGTTCCGTTGATGATGGCCGAAATAACTTCGGCGGGAATAAGGTTTTTGTTTCGTCCGATAGTGGAAGAAAGCAAAATATTATCGATTGCACCCACACACAATAAATCGTCGATATTCATAATCAAAGCGTCTTGTGCTATGCCTTTCCAAACCGATATATCACCAGTTTCTCGCCAGTACATATACGCCAAAGATGATTTGGTTCCTGCTCCATCGGCGTGCATTATCAAACAATATTCTTCATCATTGGTCAGATAATCAGGGACAATTTTGCAAAAAGCTTGAGGAAATAATCCTTTGTCGATATTTTTTATGGCATTGTGCACATCTTCCTTTGATGCTGAAACTCCTCTATGTGCATAACGTTTGCTAGATTCTGAACTCATTATATTGTGGTATAGTTTGGTGCAAATATAAATGTTTTTTGGGTGTTTGAATAAAGGTTGTTGTTTGGGTTTTGAAAAGTTATCATCAATAAAAATGGCCATAATAAACCAACTGGCCATTTTGAGTATAAAAACAATTATTGTTTGGGGAATAATTTACTTTTTTAGAAAATTGAAAATCTTAAATGGGTTTAGGACAAATTGTACTTTTAAAGTTCCAACGGTTGAAACCGCTGGCTATGGTCATTGATAAAGCTTCTTCAACATTGCCTCGGGCTTCAACCGTGGGGATAATTGGTTCTAATAACATTAATGTAATAGTTTTTTTTTGATAAATACAATTTGTTATTCATCCAGTTTAATCTTAAACAATAAAATCACAGCCCAAATTTGTAGAATAGTTTGTGTAATATTTATGATTCCTACTATTGGTTTTTCGGTTAAGTTTTTTAGAGTAAATGATATTCCAATTAGCCCTAAAATAGTAAGAACTAAAAGAAATATTTTTACCCAATTATATCCTTGTCGAACAAGAAACCCAATTACAACTATGAAAGCAAAAGTGAAAATTGCTATTGTGATATTGAAACCATTTGAAAGAAATTCAGGAGAAAAGAAGAAATTAATTAATCCTAATCCAGCAGTTATAAAAATCAGATTTGATGATTTGATAAAATTTTGGTGAATTTGTTTTTCCACGTTGTTTTTAAAATAGATTTGTTGTTAAAGTTCGGTAATTAAATAGTTGCCAACTCGTCGCCTGACGAAGAATTAGCTTTATAAAATGTAATAATTTTAATTCTTATTCCACAAGGCAAAGTTAATGAAGTTGCATTGAAACCTAACTTTAAAATCATTTATTTCTGTCAGCATTTTTATGCAAAAACCCAGTTTGCTTGTAACTGCTGTTGGAAGATAGTGCCTATTGTCCGATAGGTTTCAATTTGCTTTCTGCAATTTGCTTTTTTAAATACGCTTTCAATTCTTCAAAACTCATATTTTGAGTTTCAGAACTTACTTTATCTCTAATTTCACGCATCATTTTTACTGCGTCAAACTTTTTTTCTGTTTTTTTAGTCGTTTCCATTTTCATAATTTATTAAATCTTTTGGACTTCTGATTTCAATCATTTGATAACCTAATTTTAAATTTACGGAATTATATCATTTATTTCTGTCAGCATTTTTATGCAAAATCTTACAATTGAATAAGGCTTCAATTTTAGGATAGAAAAACCAGATTTGGAAAATGATATTTTGATAAAAAATCAAAACCTCATATTCACTTTCACATTAAAAACTCGTGTGGTCATATAATTTGGAATAGCATATTGACTTTTGGAATACACATCGCGAACCCAAGTATTGGTAATCGCATTTTGATTGTTGAAAAGGTTGAAAATTTCCAATCCAATCGCCAATTCCTTGAAAGGTTGCAACCATCTTTTAGTTGAAGGATTTTGGTCGTCTATTAAAACTTTAAAAAAGCCAACATCGGCACGACGGTAATCTCGCAATCTGTTTTGGTAGGAATAGACATCAGCATACGATGGCGAACCTCCGGGTAATCCAGTGTTATAAACCAAATTCAAATACAATTTTAGGCTAGGAATATTTGGCATATAATCTTGAAACAAAAGTGCAAATTTCAATCTTTGGTCGGTTGGTCTCGAAATAAATCCTTTGTTATCAATGTCTTCTTCGGTTTTTAGATAACCAAAACTAAACCAAGATTCGGTTCCTGGAACAAATTCTCCATTCAGTCTAAAATCAAATCCTTGAGCGTAAGCTTTGGCATTATTGTCGGCAGCATAACGAATTCTAACATTGTCCAAAGTATAAGGATTGACATCAGTCAATGATTTATAATACAATTCCGAAACCATTTTGAAAGGCCGATTCCAGATTTTGAAACTGTAATCATTGCTCAAAACAATATGAATTGATTGCTGTGCTTTGACATCGGGTTGCACCACTCCATTGGCATCACGCAACTCTCTGAAAGACGGCGGCTGATGATACAATCCTCCTGAAAGTCGGAAAAACATATCCTTATTCCAATTGGGTTTTAAGGAAATTTGGGCTCTTGGACTGAAAGTAATTTGGGTTGTACTTGTAATATTCTCGCCAGAAACTATCCAATTTTGAGAACGGACACCAACATTCATCCAAATTTCATTATTGCCAATATTTCCTTTTCTACTCCATTGCAAATAACCCGAAAATCTATTGATGTCAACAAAATTAGTAGCTCTCACATTTTGATAGGGAACCAAAGGTCCAGTGTAGGGCGAATAAGGTTGGTCATTTTTGGGTAAGAACCTCGGCGGATTGATTGAAAATCCAGCTGAATCAATTACTTCCCATTCTATCACTCGATCTCGAATGGATTCACGAGTGAATTTTGCCCCCCATTCCAATTGGTTTTTTTTGAAATTGTGAATTCCTTTTAACTCTGTATTGAAAATTAAAGCATCTAAATCATTTCTTGCGTGATTGAGTTGTCCGCCAATTCCTCTGGTAAAAGTAACATCTCCAAAACTTTCAGAACCAAAATTAGCATCCACTTCTCCCAGACGATACTGTACCAAAATATCAAAATACTCTTGTTCTTTGGTATGATAAGCAGAGGCAATCAATTTATATGTGGCATTTTTTGAAGCAGTATAAGTTGACTTTACAGCTCCAAAAAAGGTGGTGTATTTATCTTTTTCCTGTCCTTCATAAAAAATCAATAATGCCATTGGATTATCGATGGTTCCAAAATTGGTTTGTCGGGTCAAAGGTTGGTATTTGTAATCATTTTGAGAAATATTACCCAAAAAACTGAATTCCCATTTGTCTGATGGTTTGAAGTTAACATTCGTTTGAACATCAGCAAATACTGGAGTATAATTGGTTTGTGTTTCTTGGCTATCCACCAAAAGCGAATTGTTGCGATAGCGAATTCCAGTTACTTCAGACCATTTTCCGTTTTTGGAAACAGCATCAACAGCAAGGCTAGCACCAAGAAAACTTGCTTCGGCAACCGCTGAAAATTGCGTTGGTGTTCGATAGGTAATATCTAAAACTGAGGATAATTTATCTCCAAATTTGGACTGAAATCCTCCTGCAGAAAAGTCAACATTTTGAACCAAATCGGTATTGGTAAAACTCAATCCTTCCTGTTGACCGGAACGAATCAAGAAAGGACGATAGACTTCAATTTCGTTGACATAAACTAAATTCTCATCATAATTTCCACCACGAACGGCATATTGTGTACTCAATTCACTATTGGAATTTACGCCCGGCAAGGTTTTCAAAATATTTTCGACTCCAGCATTGGCTCCAGGAATTTTCCGAATCAATGCGGGTTCAATAACCGTGATTCCCTGAACTCTTTTTTTGTTGTTTATCGTAATAACTACTCCATCTAATTGCTCATCTTTATCATTCATCACCAAATTGAATTCATAATCTTCATCTGCTTTAAGAGTAACAGCAACTACGGCTTTCTTCAACGAAACATGCGAAAATACAACTATAACTTTCTGATTTGCAGGTATCGACAAAACATAAAAACCATTGGCATTTGACTGTGTACCAACACCTTGGCTAGATACATTTGCATTGGAAACCGGTTGATTATTTTTATCAAGAATAACTCCTTTTATGCGAGCAGATTGTGCAGAAGCAAAAAATCCGAAACAGAAAAAAAGGAAAACAAGTATTATTTTATTTTTACCCAAGGAATTTGATTTTAATTTTTTTGACTTCTAAAAAACCGAGTTTCAAAGATAGTAGAATTTCCTAAATTATCCTCGACAATAATTTTTAAATCATTGGCACCTTCTGCAACAATTCCGTCGCTGAAATTATGAGTGATTTTTTTGGTTTTATTATCGTATTCGAATAAAATCCACTTGCCGTTCAAATACCCATTATAAGATTTTATCCCTGATAAATCGTCGCTAATGATAAATTGAATGAATTTTTTATCACTCAACCATTTGCCTTCAATAGATTTTGCAATACTAATTTTTGGTGGAATGTTGTCGAGAACCAAAGCATATTTGCCCAAAGTCTTAACATAAGTTGTAAAAATGCTGTCTTTTCGATAGGTTCGGTTGTAACCCAACTTGTTTCTATTGATTGATGCAATAAACAATTTGTCTCTTTGAGCTTCGCTAAATTTTTGATTTTCAATTTCAATGGTAAAGTTTGAATGAGCAGGAACAATGTCACTATGCAGCAATAAAGTGTCGTTTTTGACATCAAAATTCAAATTGAAATCTTCATAAAAAGTATTGGCAGGAAAAAAAACCGACATATTTTCTTTAGAAAAATTAGATTCATTTTTGGCTTTTACCAAATATTTAGAAACAGGAACATTGACAACAACAACTGGCAAAATTTCATTTACAATTGGAATTGAAATTGAGGTCAAATTACCAAAAAAATCAGAAACTTCAATGCGGTATTGAGCCGAAAGATTGGGCAATAAATTGACAACCCCATTGTTTGTACCAGCTTTGATTATACTCAAATTATAGGGGTCTTTCATAAATAATTTTTGAACTCTTTGCTGTGTTTTTTTATACATCGAATAGTCAATCAACGCATTCACATAGCGCATTTCATCAAAGGAATAAGTGTCAAATTGATAACCAAAATTAGGTGTTCCGTTATAAAAAGTTTGCACTTTGTAAACACCATTCCTGTTGAATGAAACATCATCATAATCGAAAGTATTGATACCGAAACCAATTCTTCCATTGGCAACCACTTTATCTGCCAGATAAGTTCCGTCTTTTTGCAAATTAAGATTGAGCAATAAAGGCCTTTTGGATTGATTTACAACACTTTCATTGTCTAAAGGATAGGCATATAAATTATAAATGATTGGCTTTTTAGTGTCTTTCAAAAATTGGTCAAACCCAAAAAGCATTGGATTAATAATGTTTTCCGTGATATTGTCTCTAAATTCAAAATGCAAATGTGGTCCCTCGGAAGCACCAGTATTTCCAGAAAGACCAATAATTTGACCTTTTTTGACAACCAATTCACCCGGTTTTAAATACCTTTCAATTTCAAAAGATTGATCTGAATAATGCGTTTTTTTGATAAATTCTTGGATTGAATCGGTGGCTTTCTGCAAATGACCATAAACCGAAGTATATCCGTTTGAATGAGTTATATAAATGGTTTTTCCGTTTCCAAAAGTGGAAATTTTAATTCTTGACACATACCCATCAGCAACCGCATAGACTTGCAATCCTTCTCTTTGCAGGGTTTTAAAATCGAAACCAGCGTGAAAATGATTGGGTCTCAACTCACCAAAATTCCCAGACAATTGCATCGGAATATCCAAAGGTGGTCTAAAATAATCTTTTGGATAATTGACTTGGGCAAAAGCAGCACAATAAAAAGTTATGAAAAACAATATCAATCTCATAAAATACATTTTTGCTAAGATAAATAAAAGTAGTTTACAATAATTGGTTTTAGCTATATTTAGCCAAATCAATGTCAAAAAACGTAAACTTGGCGAGTTATAAATAAAAAAAGCCCCAAACGAGGCTTTTTATCTTAATACTTAATACTCCAATCTTAATACTTTTACTTGCTCAAATACATTTTTCTTCGAGAATACAACTCATAAAACTGATCATCTTTCAAATCGTCTATAAACAAGATACTTTCTCCTGTCGATTTCATTTCTGGACCTAAAGCTTTATTCACATTGTGGAACTTGCTGAAAGAAAAAACTGGTTGCTTGATAGCATATCCCTTCAACTGCGGATTAAAAGTAAAATCGGTTACTTTATTATGACCTAACATCACTTTGGTAGCATAATTTACATAAGGCTCGTTGTAGGCTTTCGCTATAAAAGGAACTGTTCGTGATGCTCTAGGATTGGCTTCGATAATGTAAACAATATCGTCCTTTATCGCAAACTGAATGTTGATTAAACCAACAGTTCTTAATGCCAAAGCTATTTTCTTGGTATGATCTTTTATTTGAGTCATTACAAATTCACCCAAGTTGAACGGTGGCAAAGTGGCATTGCTATCGCCAGAATGTACTCCACACGGTTCGATATGTTCCATTATTCCGATGATATATACATTTTCACCATCGCAAATAGCATCGGCTTCGGCTTCGATGGCTCCGTCTAGATAATGGTCCAAAAGCAATTTATTTCCTGGAATTTGTTTCAATAAATTGATAACGTGTTCTTCCAATTCTTGTTTGTTGATGACGATTTTCATTCCTTGCCCACCCAAAACATAAGAAGGACGTATCAATAATGGAAAATCTAATTTATCAGCCAATGCCGAAGCTTCATCTGCTGTTTCGGCAATTCCAAATTGTGGAAAAGGAATTTTTAATTCGGTTAAAAGTTCTGAAAAACGTCCTCTATCTTCGGCTAAATCCAAGGCATCGAAGCTGGTTCCAATAATTTTAATTCCGTATTTAGCTAACTTTTCGGCAATTTTCAAAGCCGTTTGACCTCCCAATTGAACTATGACACCTTCTGGTTTTTCGTGTTGAATAATATCATAAATATGTTCCCAAAACACAGGCTCGAAATACAATTTATCGGCAGTATCAAAATCGGTCGAAACCGTTTCTGGATTGCAATTAATCATTATGGTTTCATACCCACATTCCTTGGCTGCCAAAACCCCGTGAACGCAAGAATAATCAAATTCAATTCCTTGTCCAATTCTATTGGGTCCTGAACCCAAGACGATTATTTTCTTTTTATCAGTAACAATACTTTCGTTGTGAACGTAGCGTTCTCCGTTAGCTTTTTCGATTTCGGCTTCAAAAGTCGAGTAATAATAAGGCGTTAAAGCTTTGAATTCGGCAGCGCAAGTATCCACTAATTTGAAAACGCGATTGATGTTCATTGACATTCGCAAAGCGTGAATCTGACTCTCCAAACAACCCAACATGTGCGCAATTTGTCTGTCGGCAAAACCTTTTTGTTTGGCTTCCAAAAGTAATTCTCGTGGCAATTCTTCGAGTTTGAAACTGGCAATTTCTTTTTCTAAAGAATGTAATTCCTCATATTGTTTTAAAAACCACATATCAATTTTGGTAATTTCGTGAATTCGCGAAAGCGGAATTCCCAAAGCTATGGCATCATAAATCACGAAAACACGATCCCAACTTGCAAAAGTCAGTTTCTCGATAATTTGCTCGTAATTTGTATAACCTTTTCCGTCTGCTCCTAATCCATTTCTCTTGATTTCAAGGGATTGCGTGGCTTTGTGTAAAGCTTCTTGAAACGAACGTCCAATTCCCATTACTTCTCCTACGGATTTCATTTGAAGTCCCAAAGTTCTATCAGCACCTTCAAATTTATCGAAGTTCCAACGAGGTATTTTTACAATTACATAATCTAAGGTGGGTTCGAATAAAGCCGATGTCGATTTGGTGATTTGGTTTTGCAATTCATCTAAATTATAGCCCAAAGCCAATTTGGAAGCAATTTTCGCAATAGGATAACCCGTTGCTTTTGACGCTAAAGCCGAGGAACGAGATACACGCGGATTGATTTCAATCGCCACAATATCTTCTTTTTCGTCAGGCGAAACGGCAAATTGTACGTTACAACCTCCTGCAAAATTTCCGATGCTGCGCATCATCAAAATGGCATAATCTCGCATTTTTTGGAAAGTAGTATCCGACAAAGTCATTGCTGGTGCAACGGTAATGGAATCTCCAGTATGAATTCCCATTGGATCCATATTTTCGATAGAACAAATAATAACAACATTATCGTTTCTATCTCTCAACAATTCCAATTCATATTCTTTCCAACCCATCAAAGCCTTGTCAATCAAGACTTCGTGAATGGGAGAGGCTTCTAAACCACGAGTCAAAAGTTCGTCAAAATCTTCTTTTTTATAAACAATGGCTGCGCCGGTTCCGCCCAAAGTAAACGATGGACGAATAACCAATGGGAAACCAAATTCCTGTGCAATTTCCTTTCCTCGAAGATAAGAGGTGCAGATTTCAGCTGGTGCAGATGGCACTCCGATTTTTTTAAGCAATTGTTTGAATTGTTCTCTGTCCTCGGTAATGTTGATGGCATTGACATCTACACCTATCATTTGTATTCCGAAATCTTTCCAAATTCCTTTTTCATCTGCTTCCAAACATAAATTTAAAGCCGTTTGTCCACCCATTGTTGGCAAAACAGCATCTATTTGAGGATGTTCTTTCAGGATTTGGATAATTGATTTAGTAGTAAGCGGCAACAAATAAATATGATCAGCCATCGATGGGTCGGTCATAATCGTTGCAGGATTCGAGTTAATCAGGATCACTTCGATTCCTTCTTCACGGATAGAACGTGCCGATTGGGAACCAGCATAATCAAATTCGCACGCTTGCCCAATAACAATTGGACCTGAACCTATAATTAAAACCGATTTTATGGAGTTGTCTTTTGGCATTTTTTTTAAAAGTATTTTATTTTTGATTATTTAATGACAGATGCACAAATGCTTTAAATATCTGCTGCTCGTAGGGATTTGAATTTGAAATGATCAAAGAAACTGGAAATTTATTATTGTTTTGATCAATTAAATTTTTATCAACTTTGATAAAAGTATCATCGTTGTAATCCTGAAACCAATGATCAAATTTCCTTTTTCTAGCCAATTCTTTTCCATCGGATGATTCGCATATATAAACAGATATTGCGTTGTTTCTTCTGGAATAAAATTCCATAAAAATAGCCACAACTGTAGCTCCAATTTTTTTATCGTTTGATGGTAATTTTAAACTTGGATTATATT
>DMHA01000004.1:8112-17469 GCA_003449615.1 Flavobacterium sp. | reverse complement strand
TTATGGCATCTAGGATTTGGAGGTCGTTGGCGGTTTTTACAAAGGATTCGGAGTAATTGCAACGTTCCAGAATTTCGGCAATTTCTTTTTTGTCCACACCCAAGAGGACTGCAATAGTTTCACGATCGTACTTGGTTTCTAGAAGATTTCGAACGGTGTCGTCCTTTTTCATTTCTTTTAATCGCTTGAGTTCGGTGGGTTTTTTGCCAAAAAAATTATAAAGCGCATCGGCAGGATTAAAGATGGAACCCATCACTTTTCCAAAAGCATTTGGCGAATATTCACCCGCTTCGTAGCCTTCTGTCAAGCCCGAAATGCTGTAACGATAATTTTCTTTTACAGGAATCAATTTCGAATCGACTTCGATATATCCTGTTAAATTATAACGACCTACGATGACTTCTTCGAGGGCATAAGCTTTTTCGGTCAGTTGGATTTTGGTGGTTTTGGTTTTTACCCAATCGTTGGTCACTCTAATTCTCAAAGATTGAAAACCTATAATAGTAATGTGAAGGGTATCATTTACAGAAACAGCCAGTTCAAAATTACCTTTTTCATCAGTAGTGGTACCTCTTACTTTATTGATGTTGATGATATTTACATTGGGGATAGGGAATTTCGTATTGTCATTGATAATAGTCCCAGTAACGGTTTGGGCTGGTTCAATAACTTGTGCGAAAGTTGTTGAGGCGAGTATTAAAAAAAAGAAAACTACAAAATATTTCATAAACTGTTTTAAAACTTTAAAAGTAATAAAATGGGATTAAATATTTTGTAGTTTCAATATAATTATAAGAAAATTAACAGTCCCGAAATTTCGGAATAAATTGCAAATAAGAAATCAATCCCGAAGTTTCAGGACAGCAACCTGCAACTTGTAATCTAAAATCTAAAATCTGCAATCTGCAATCTAAAATCAGTTAACTTCTCCTCGGTCTTCTTTCTCTTGGTGCGTCGCCAAAACTTTCAGAACGTCTTGCTGGTCTTTCAGAAGAACCACCATCACGTCTAGGAGCATCAGAAGATCTTGGACTTCGGTCAGAGAAACCGCCAGTTCTTGGGGCTGAGCTTCTTCCGCCAAAACCACCTTCACGTGGTGCTGAGCTTCTGTCGCTTCTAAATCCACCAGAGCCTTCACGTCTTGGGGCAAAACTGCCTTCTCTTCTTGGAGCTGAACTTCTTTCTCCACCTGAACGGCCTCCGCCAAAACCACCACCTGAACTTCTTCCGTTGTGATCGCGTCTTCCGCCACCGTCATTTTTAGAAATTTCAACATTGATTCTACGTCCTTCTAACTGAACGTTGTTCAATATTTCCATTACTTTATCAGTATGTTCCGGGTCGGTGTTGAAGAAAGAGAAACCTTCTTTTACATCTACTTTGAAAACGTCATCACGACCAAGGTCTAATGTTTCTTTTAAGTAATCTTTCAAGGACATCCAATCGAAATTGTCTCTCGAACCAATGTTTACAAAGTATCTTGTAGCACCACCATTGTTGTTTTCTCTTGGTTCTCTATCATCTCGTTCTCTTCTTTCGGAACCTGAAGATTGAGAAGAAATATCTCGTGTTTTCTTATAGTAATTGATGAAGCGATTGAATTCAACCGAAACCATTTTCTTAATCAATTCTTCTTTAGACAATCCTTCAAGAACATTGTTGATGGCTGGAAGATAGTTGTCAATTTCGTGATCGACTTCCGTATCTTTTATCTTATTGGCAAGATGCAACAACTGAATTTCGCAAATTTCGATTCCAGATGGAATTGTTTTTTCTTCAAATTTCTGTTTGATGATTCTTTCGATAGCCGAAATTTTGCGAATTTCACTTTTGGTAACAATCACAATCGAAGTTCCTAGTTTTCCAGCGCGGCCTGTACGGCCTGAGCGGTGATTGTAAGTTTCTATTTCGTCTGGTAATTGGTAATTTACTACGTGAGTAATATTATCCACATCAATTCCACGAGCTGCAACATCAGTAGCTACAAGCATTTGGATTTGACGACCTCTAAAAGATTTCATCACGCCATCGCGTTGTGCTTGAGATAAATCTCCGTGCAAAGCGGCAGCACTATAACCATCTTCGATTAACTTTTCGGCAACAGCTTGAGTATCGCGTTTTGTTCTGCAAAAAACTACCGAGAAAATATCTGGATTAGCATCGGCCAATCTTTTTAGCGCTTCATAACGATCCCTTGCATTTACCAAATAAAATTCGTGAGAAACTGTTGCAGAACCGGAGTTCTTAGTTCCAACAGTAATTTCTAGAGGGTTGTGCATAAATTGTTTGGCAATTCGGGCTACTTCTGCTGGCATGGTTGCCGAGAATAACCAAGTGCTTTTTTCGTCTGGCGTGGTCGAAAGGATGTTTACAATGTCTTCGTAGAAACCCATATTCAACATTTCGTCTGCTTCGTCAAGGATACAGTAATTAATTTGGGTAATGTTTACCAAACCTCTGTTAATCATATCCTGCATTCTACCTGGAGTAGCCACAATAATTTGCGCCCCTCTTTTGATGTCTCTAGCCTGTTCTGTAATACTTGCACCACCGTAAACAGCCACTACATTTATACCTTTTTCGTATTTGGAGTAGTTTTTAATCTCGTTTGTAATCTGCAAACATAGTTCGCGAGTAGGTGATAAAATTAACGCCTGTGTATTTCTGTTGTTGGCATCAATTTTTTGAATGACTGGAAAACCAAAAGCTGCCGTTTTCCCTGTCCCTGTCTGAGCCAACGCAACTAAATCTGTGTCTTGTTCCAATAATAGGGGAATCGCTTTCTCCTGCACTTCGGTCGGATTCTCAAATCCTAGATCGATAATCGCACGTTGTAGCGATTCACTCAATCCTAATTGTTCAAATTTGTTCATTATGTATTTTTAAAATTTCGTGCAAAAGTACTGCAAAAAAACGAGATAATCTAATGGGTTTTTCAGATTTAATTATTTATTATTATTTGATAATCAGAATTTTAGATTTTAGATTGCAGATTTCAGATTTGAATTTTGAGAATTTAAAGACAATATTCGTTAGTAATAACAAATTTTATTTTGTTTTTAAGAAATTTATTAATTGCGCCATAGCTATACCACGATGGCTGATGGCACCTTTTTCTTCAAGTGAAAGTTGCGCAAAAGTAGCTTCATAACCTTCGGGTTTAAAAATAGGATCATAGCCAAAACCTTGATTTCCTGTTTTTTCTAAAGTAATTTCGCCTTTGGCAATTCCCGTGAAAAGATGTTGTTTGCCTTTTAAATTCAATGCAATTACGGTTTTGAACTGGGCTTTTCTATTAGTTTCATCAGCTAAAGCTTCCAATAATTTATTCATATTATCATCAGAATTGCGTTGTTCGCCAGCATATCTTGCCGAGAAAACCCCTGGAGCTCCGTTTAGTGCATCCACTTCAAGTCCTGTATCATCGGCAAAGCACTCGCAACTGTATTTTTCAGTCACATAATTGGCTTTCATAATGGCATTTTCTTCGATAGTGGCTGCTGTTTCTGGAATTTCTTCAAAGCAGCCAATGCTTTCGAGGCTTAGGATTTCGATAGAATAAGGCAGCATTTGTTGTACTTCGAGGATTTTATTTTTGTTATTGGTGGCAAATACGAGTTTCATATAATTATTAATTAACTGTAACGCAACCTTACAAAAACGTGTTTGATTCCTTTCTTATCAGATTCTCTTTCGTCGATTTCGAGAATATCTGTCAAAGATTTGAGCATAGGAGTCAATTTTGAAAAGCCATAATTACGGGGGTCGAATTCAGGTTTTTTCTTCACAATGAGATTTCCAACATCGCCAAGAAATGCCCAACCATCTTCATCGCCAATGGCATCTAATGTGTCTTCAATAAGTTCTATGGTTTGGGTGTCGATTTTATTGAGGGGTTTTTGTTCTGGTTTTTCGAGAATTTTTTCGGCTACTTTTTGCTTCGTCTGTGGGCTATCGCTCGGGTCAACCAATTTTTTATTTTCTTCGAATAATTTACTTTTCGGCAATTTTTTCTTGATTGCTCCGTCCAAAACTTCTATATAAATGAATCTGTCGCAAGCAACAATGAAGGAATTGGGTGTTTTCTTTTCGCCAATACCGATGACTTTCATTCCAGATTCTCTTAATCTAATCGCCAATCTAGTGAAATCGCTATCACTGGAAACGATGCAAAATCCATCTACTTTATCCGAATATAATAAATCCATAGCATCAATAATCATAGCCGAATCGGAGGAGTTTTTCCCAACTGTGTAGCTATATTGTTGAATGGGAGTGATGGCGTGTTCCAATAAAACGGTTTTCCAGCCGTTGGCATTGGGTTTAGTCCAATCGGCATAAATCCTTTTGGTGGTGGGCGTTCCGTATTTGGCAATTTCTTCCATCATTCCTTTCACATTGCTGTAAGGCACGTTATCTGCATCAATGAGGACGGCGAGTTTTAATTCTTTGGGGGTTTGTGACATTTATTTTATTTTATTGATATTGATTTTTGCAATTGGCATTGACATTGAAAAATGTTCCTCAAATATACAAAGTTTATTCTATAACCGAATGCCTATCCCTGATGGAAATTAAGAATCCTTTTGTTTGGGAAAAGTTCTTTTTTACATGTTTTACAAAATGTCTAAAGGAAGCTCTTATATGGTCTTGAATAAAATAATTTTAAAAAATTCTTTAAATAATTGATCAAACTATTTGGTATATAGCCATGTTTTTAAAACAATTTAGGCTCATTTTTTGGATTATATTCAATTTTATATACTCTTTAACATACTAAACCAACAAAAGTGATATATTTGTATTTCACAATAAAATCAATCATTCAGAGTAGAATAAACTGTAATAAAATAATAATTAACCCTCACATTTGTTGCATTTTAGCGTACAAATAATTTATATAAATTTATAGAATGAAGAGTTGTAAATGGATTGTATTCGTATTTGTTTTTAACAGTTTTTATGTTTTTTCTCAACAAAAATATGCAAGTCATACCATATCTAATGGCGAGACTATCAGCGAAATTGCTCAAATTTACAACGTAGATATTTCAGACTTATACAAACTAAATCCTAAAGCTGTAAATGGAATTAAAGAGAAAATGGTGTTGTTAATTCCCAACGAAACCAAAAAAAGTATTTCGGTTTCTACTTTAGCTATTACAAGCCAACAGCACCATAAAACACACGAAGTACTTCCCCAAGAAACGCTTTTTGGCATAGCTAAAAAATACAATATATTTATTCAAGATTTATATAAAATCAATCCTAATCTGGAAAATCAAGGTTTGAAAATTGGACAAACCATAAACATTCCTTCAACGGCTTATGAAAAACCTGAAGTAGAAATAACTCCAAACAAAAAAAACGAAGAAAAAATAATTAGCGATTCTACAAAGAATGTTTCAAATGAAAAAATTGTAGCATCCCCTAAACTAGAAAACAAAATAAATATCTCTAAATCAAAGATTGAATATAAAGTACTGCCCAAAGAGTCTTTATATTCCATAGCCAAGAAATACCAAATTTCGATTGCCGATTTGCAAAACGCCAATCCCAATTTAGAAAATAAATCCTTGAAAGCGGGTCAAAAAATTACTATTCCTGTAAATAAAGATTTAAATTCAAGTTTGGTTGTCGAAAAAAAAGAAATAAAATCTCAAGAGCAAATTGATGCAATCGCCCAGGTTGAAAATGATAACAATAAGCCAAAATTTGAAATATCCCATGAGGTCTTACCAAAAGAAACCAAGTATGGAATTGCCAAAGAATATGGTATTACAATATCTGAATTGGAAAAACAAAATCCAAGTATTTCCAAAAAATTATTAGTAGGCTCGGTGATTACAATTCGTACTTCAAAAGAAATTGAAAAAGAAGTTGTAACAGAAGCTACAACAATTAATGATAGCAGTTTTGATGTGGAAAAATATGAGAATAAAGATCCAAACACAACAAATAATTTTGTGGATGAGTTAATATCTATAGCTTCTGAGCATATTGGAACCCCTTATCGTTATGGTGGGACGACCAAGGATGGTTTTGATTGTTCTGGATTAATTTGCTATACTTTTTCCAATAGCAATATAAAATTACCAAGATCTTCGATAGAAATGGCTTCTTATGGTTCTAAAATTAACATAGAAGAAGCTCAAAAAGGTGATTTAGTTTTTTTCAAAACCAATGGACGACGCCATATCAATCACGTTGGAATGGTGGTTGAAGTGAGTGAGGGTGAAATCAAATTTATTCATTCCTCCAACCATGGAGGTGTAATTATTTCCTCAACTAAAGAGTCCTATTATCAGAAGAATTTGGTTCAAGTGAATCGAGTTTTGTAAGGATAAAATTTATTAGTGGTATCAAAAAAATCATTTCTTTGTACCTTTTTTCATTTACCTTTGCCTTGATTAAATAAATAGTTCCTCATAATTATAATCCTTCTCGATGAGATTTTTCTTTCTGGTAGTTTTGTTGTCTTGTTCTTGTTTGCTTTTTTCTCAGGAGAAAAACAGTAAAAAGCCAAATATTTTTGATAATCTGATAGGTAAAGATTCGGTAAAGAAGAATCAGCCTTTGGCGACTATCGATATGTATCGGGTAATTACTTTGGAACGCGACACGACTTATATCGATACTTCTCTTACAATTCAAAAAAAATACAGTCACAATTATTTGCGAAAGGACCTTTTTGGACTTTTAGCTTTTCCAAACGAAGGACAAACTTATAATACCTTGCAATATAGTTTGAATTCTTTTTCGCCGCTTCCAGAATTTGGATTCAAAGCCAAACATTTTAGTTTTCTAGAAGCCAACCAAATCCGTTATTGTTCAGTAGCTACTCCAGTTACCGAATTGTATTTTAAATCGGTGATGGAAAAAGGTCAAAATGTGGATGCTTTTTTTTCGGTAAATACCTCTCCAAGATTTAATTTTTCTTTAGCCTATAAAGGATTGCGCTCTCAAGGGAAATATATAAATCAATTGGCAAGTACAGGAAATTTTAGGTTTACTAGCAGTTATAACACTAAAAACAAGCGATATTTTGCTAATTTTCATTTCACAGGTCAAGATATTTTGAATGAAGAAAATGGCGGAATTACTACTATTGATGATTTCGAAAGTGGTAATTCAGATTTTTTACAGCGAGATCGATTAGAAGTTTATTTGAAAGATGCTCAATCATTTCTGAAAGGGAAACGAGTCTTTTTGGATCACTATTTTAGAATTAATTCTGTTGAGGGAAACAATAATTTGTATGTGACCCACCAGTTCAATTATGAAAACAAATTTTTTGAATACAATCAGCCTACGGTTACTTCAAATATTGGAAATTTCACAATATATCGATTTGGTGATTCCTATAAAACCAGCAATATAAACGACCAAACACATTACAATAAAACCTACAATAAAGTTGGGTTGACTTATGAAAATACCACTTTAGGGAAGTTCAATTTTTTTGTTGATGATTTTTTTAGCAATTATTATTACTACCAAATATTAATTTTGGATGACCAAATTATTCCAGGATCTTTGAATCGAAGAATTGATTCTTATGGCGGACAATATGACTATCGAAAAAATAAATGGACAGGAAAATTTTTGTTTACAAGATCAATAACCAATCAATCACTCTCGAATTTGGATGCTAAAATGCAATATGAATTGAATGAGGAAGTGTTGCTTTCTTTCCAATATCAAAACCTGAATAAATTGCCCAACGACAACTATAATTTGTACCAAAGCAGTTTTGTGAATTACAATTGGTCGAATGATTTTAAGAACGAAAAAATAAATTTTATCAATATCAACGCCGATTCTCCTTGGGTGAATGTGTCTGTTCAATATTCGTCATTTAAGGATCATTTATATTTTGAAGATGATTCTACTGCGGGTCAAATAGCATTACAACAACAAATAATTGCACCTGCACAATATACCAAAACCATAAATTATTTGTCAGTAAAAGCCAGTAATGAGTTTAAGTTTTGGAAATTTGCATTAGACAACACCATTTTATATCAAAAAGTAGATCAACAAGATTACATATTGAATGTTCCTGAGTTTGTCACTCGAAATACCCTTTATTACTCTCAAAATTTGTTCAAAAAAGCTTTGTTTTTGCAAACAGGCATTACTTTTAATTATTTTACTGCCTATTATGGAAACGAATACAATCCTGTAATTGGTGAGTTTTTTGTTCAAAACCAGAAAAAAATAGGGAATTTTACCAACTTCGATTTTTTCTTCAATGCCCGAATTCAAAGGACAAGAGTTTATCTAACCTTGGAACATTTTAATTCTTCGTTATCAGGATACAATTATTTATCCTCACCCAATAATCCTTACACTGACTTTATCATTCGGTTAGGTTTGGTTTGGAATTTTTTCCAATAAAAATTAAATTTGAATAACTAATCTGAAGCAAGAATTGAATTTATAACTTTTTGATTAACAATACAAGACCTAACAGGTTTTTAAAACCTGTTAGGTCTAACCCTAAGGATAATAGTATTTTTGTCAACCCTTGATTTACATAACTAATATAATTGATGAAAATAATTTCAGAAAAACTTTTAGAAGACTATACTAAAAACTTCCCGCAAGGATTAGAAGAAAAATTCAGCACTCTTTGTGATGCCCAAATTTCTACTGAATCATTTAGTTTTTACACTTCAGTAGCATCAGTTTTTTCAAGCAAAATTGAAGGTGAAGAAATAGAATTGGATTCTTATATAAAACACAAAAAATTTGGGATGGAATTTCTTCCGGATTATACAAAGAAAATTGACGATTTATATAATGCTTATTCGTTTGCAAAGGAAAATACATTGAATAAAAGCACTATTGCTCAAGCTCATACACTTTTAGCAAAGAATATAGTTGCGAAAAACCAGCAAGGAAATCATCGCTATCAGAATATGTATATTACAAATGATGAAGGACGAATTGAATATGTCGCAGCTTTGCCTTCTCAAGTGGATGATGAAATGAGCAAGTTTTATGACGATATTGAATGTCTTTTGAAACGGGATTTATCTTTCGTAGAAGTGTTCTATTTTGCAAGTATGATCCATTTGGTTTTTGTAAAAATACATCCTTGGAATGATGGCAATGGACGTTCAGGAAGATTGTTAGAAAAATGGTTTTTGTCGGAAAAAATAGGTGCAAAATCTTGGTTTGTTCAAAGCGAAAAATATTATTATCAAAATCATCAATTGTATTATGATAATCTTAGGAGACTAGGTTTTGATTACGATTCCTTAAATTATTCTAAAGCGATGCCGTTTCTTGAAATGTTACCAAAATCGCTGTTTTTGTAGTTTTAATAGCAATGGCAATGTCAATAGCAAT
>DMHA01000004.1:2943-8034 GCA_003449615.1 Flavobacterium sp. | reverse complement strand
CAATGTCAATGTCAATGGCAAAAATCAATTTCAAACCTCTAAACCTCTAACCTCTAACCTCTAACTTCTAACTTCTAACTTCCAAAATGACTTTCACCGCTATTGATTTTGAAACCGCCACAGCCTTTCATCCTTGTTCAGTAGGAATTGTTACGGTCGAAAACGGTATTATTGTTGACGAATTTGTTAGCTTAATCAAGCCTCCAAGAAACGAATATTCACCTTTTACCATAGCGGTTCACGGAATTTATCCACGAGATACGGTCAATGCAAAAAACTTTGCACAAGTATTTCCTGAAATTCAAAAACGATTGCAAAACCGTATTGTTGTGGCTCATAATGAAAGCTTTGACCGAAATGTTTTGGCCAAATCGATGGCACTTTACGGTTTGAATTATGAGGATTTGAATATTGGCACTCGCTGGGAATGTACCGTAAAAATTTATAAATCCAAAGGATTGAAGCCAACAAAACTAAGCGATTGTTGTCGAGAAATGCAAATCGAACTCAACCACCACGAAGCTTTATCCGATGCTCGGGCTTGTGCCAAATTGTATTTGATGCGTTAACTAATTGGTGTTTATGATTTTTTTTATTTTAAACAAAAAATGTATTCCTTTTTTTAGTACTTTGGTTGTTCAGGACAAATCTATTTTCTCTTCTCTATTCTCTTTAATCTTTAAAAAAAAATGAAAGAAGATTTTCTCCATTATCTCTGGAAATTCAAGAAATTCGATAGCTTGAATCTAAAAACTTTCAATGGAGAGGAAATTACCATTATCAATGTGGGACAATATTTAGAATTGGCTGGACCAGACTTTTTTAATGCTCAGATTGTAATTGGCAATCAAAAATGGGCAGGAAATGTAGAAATCCATCTTAAATCTTCTGATTGGTATGTGCATCATCACGAAAGAGACGAAGCATACAAAAACGTGATTCTTCACGTAGTTTGGGAACACGACACCGAAATTTTTAGAAGCAACAATACCGAAATTCCAGTTTTGGAACTCAAAAAATATGTTGATGCTGCAACAATTGCTAATTATAAATCCTTGATGTTACCCAAATCTTGGATTTTTTGTGAAAAGCAACTCAAGGAGATTAAGAAGTTTACCTTAAAAAATTGGCAAGAACGTTTGTTTTTCGAGCGTTTAGAACGGAAATCAAACCCTATTTTTGAATTATTGAAAGAAACAAATAACGATTGGGAAGCCGTTTTGTTTTGCCTTTTGGCCAAGAATTTTGGATTGAATACCAATGGAGAAATCTTTTTGAAAATGGCGAAATCCATTCCGTTTTCCATCATAAGAAAAGAGCGTTTTGAGGTCGAAAATATAGAAGCTTTGCTATTGGGGACTTCGGGTTTTTTAGATTCAGAAAAAGAGGATAATTATTTCAAAGATTTGAAATTCAGGTATTTCTATTTGTTACACAAATACCAAATAGAAAAAAAATTACTCGAACCTGTTCAGTTTTTCAAACATCGACCGGATAATTTCCCTACAATTCGATTGTCGCAATTGGCTAATTTATTTCACAGTCAGCAAAATTTATTTTCAAGCATCAGCACTTCAAATTCAGTTGAAAGTATTTATAAAACTTTTGATGTTTCGACTTCCGATTATTGGCAAAATCATTATCAGTTTGACAAAGAAAGCCCAAAAAAGAAAAAGAAATTGTCCAAATCCTTCATAGATTTGGTCATTATCAACACCATAATTCCGCTTCAATTTGCCTATTCCAAAAGTCAGGGCAAAGAAATTTCCGAAGACTTAATTCAGTTGATAAACGAAGTCGCTCCCGAAAAAAATGCAATTATGGATAAATTTAGTTCCTTTGGAATCAAACCTAAAAATGCTTTCGAGACACAATCTTTATTGCAACTCAAAAAAGAGTATTGCGACAAAAGTCGTTGCCTTGAATGTGCTATTGGAATGGAATTATTGAAAAATAATCAGTAATTTTACCCAAATTCCAATAAATGTCAGCAGTATTACAACTCAAATATTTTTTTGAAAAACATGGTTTTCATGTTTCGTCTCGCCTTGCCGATAAGCTGGGAATGAGAGTTTCGGACGTGCGATTATTTTTTATCTATATTACTTTTGTGACTGCAGGCTTGTGGTTTGGGGTCTATTTGACCTTGGCTTTTTGGATTCGATTGAAAGATTTGATTAGAGGAAAACGCACTTCTGTTTTTGATTTGTAATTAAAAAGAAATATTTTAAACTTTTTTCTTTGCGGTAAATACAAAGTAAAAACCCACCAAAACACAAGGAATACTCAACCACTGACCGGTAGAAAATAATCCTAAAGCACTTTCAAAACCACCTTGACTTTCTTTTAAAAATTCAACAAAGAAACGGACAGTAAATAACAAAACTAAAAACAATCCAAACAACAATCCTGTTTTATTTCTGGCTTCTGTTTTCCAATACAAGAAAAATAAGATAGCAAAAACAAAAATGTAAAAGAAAGCTTCATACAATTGTGTTGGGTGTTTGGCGGGTACTTGTTGCAACAAATATTCAAAATCAGGGTTGTTTGCAATGGCTTTGTAGGCTTGGTTTGGATTGGCTATTTGGGTGGAATTTACGGCCTCAATTGGTGAAAATTGGTCTCTAATAAACTTTATCCCAAAAGGAGAAGTTGTTTCATTTCCTATAATTTCTGAATTGAAAAAATTGCCTAATCTTACGAAAACAGCTCCACTTGTAACAGGGATAACTATTCTATCCAAAATCCACATTTGTGGTTTTTTTAATATTTTTTTACTATAAAAATACATGGTAATAATTATAGAAATAGCTGCTCCATGGCTTGCCAATCCAGTATAACCAGTAAATTCCCAGCCATTTATAAAGTGAAAAAGTGTTCCTTCGGGATTTTCTCTGACGGGTAAAAGAATTTCTACTAAATGATTGCGATAATATTCCCAATCATAAAAGAAAACATGACCCAAACGAGCACCAGCCAAAGTAGCCAAAACAGTCCAAATAAATAAAGTGTCTAATTTTTCTATGGATTCATTTTCTCTTTCGAATATTTTTTTCATAATGTACCAACCCAATCCAAATGCAATTACGAACATTAGGCTGTAGTAACGAATTACAAAAAAACCTAAATTAATTCCTTCTGAAGGATTCCAAACAATGTTTAATGCGTGTGTCATATTTTTTTATTTGTGTAAAAATACATTTTTTGATTTAAGTTGTATTGTTTTGCTCAATGCTTATGATGATTTTTTTTTGTTGGCACTGGATCATAACCTGTTTTTCCCCAAGGATGGCAACTCAATATTCTTTTTATTCCTAAAAATCCACCATAAAACAAACCTTGTTTTTGCAGTGCTTCAATCATATAACTCGAACAAGTTGGCTCAAACCTGCAAGCCGAAGGAGTAAACGGAGAAATCGCAGTTTGGTAAAACCGAACCAAAAAAACAAAGGGAAATATGAGAATTTTGTTTAGCATATTTATATAAAGTTCAGTCTATTGGTTTTCAAACAACGATTTTATTTATCTAAATTCTGCAATCTAAAATCTGAAATCTGCAATCTAAAATCTAAAAGTAGTCCCATCTTTTCCGTCCTTCAACTGAATTCCTAGCGCAATCAATTGGTTTCTTATTTGATCCGACATTGCAAAATCTTTATTGGCTCTAGCCTCATTTCGCATGTTTATTAGCATATTGACTACGCCTTCGAGTTTTTCGTTATTGCTTTCTAACGCTTTTTCGTCTTTCAGTCCCAAAACATCAAAGACAAAAGTAGTAATCGAATGACTGAATAATTTCAAATCTTCGGCTGTCAGGCTGGCAGCATTATCATTTAATAAATTGATGTAACGAACCCCTTCGAATAAATTGGCAATCAGGATTGGCGTATTAAAATCATCATTCATAGCGTCATAACAACTTTGAATCCAATCATTTACCGAAAAGGTTGAACTGATTTTGGGTTGAATGGTCGAAATCAATTTTACGCCTTCCAACAATCTAATCAATCCTTTTTCGCTGGCTAACATGGCCTCGTTTGAAATATCCAAAACACTTCGATAATGCGCTTGCAAGAAACAAAAACGAACGACATTAGGTTGGAATTTCTTTTCGAAAAAAGTGTTTTCTCCCGAAAGTAATTCCATTGGCAGAATATAATTCCCGGTCGATTTACTCATTCGCAAACCATTCATAGTAAGCATATTGGTGTGCATCCAAATGTTTACAGGGGTCGTTCCGTTGCAGGCTTTTCCTTGAGCCACTTCACATTCGTGATGCGGGAATTTCAAATCCATTCCGCCTCCGTGAATGTCAAAATGTTCACCTAAATATTTGGTACTCATAGCGGTACATTCTAAATGCCAACCCGGAAAACCTTCGCCCCAAGGAGAATTCCAACGCATAATATGTGCAGGGGAAGCTTTTTTCCACAAGGCAAAATCTTGAGGGTTTTTCTTTTCGTTCTGACCATCTAAATCTCTGGTGTTGGCAAACAATTCATCGATATTTCGATGACTTAATTCGCCGTAATTCAAGCCTTTTTTGTTGTATTCATAAACATCAAAATAGACAGAACCTTGAGTTTGATAGGCAAAACCATCGGCAATCAGTTTTTGAATCAATTCTATTTGTTCTATAATATGACCTGTTGCGGTAGGCTCAATTGTTGGAGCCAAAAAATTAAATTTTTCTAAAACCTGATGAAAATCGACGGTGTATTTTTGAACCACTTCCATGGGTTCTAGTTTTTCTAATCGAGATTGTTTGACAAATCGGTCGTTATCTACATTTCCGTCATCGGTCAAATGTCCTGCATCTGTAATGTTACGAACATAACGTGTTTTGAAACCTAAATGCAAAAAATACCTAAAGATTACATCAAAGGACATAAATGTTCTCACATTTCCTAGATGAACGTTGCTGTAAACCGTTGGTCCACAAACATACATTCCCACATTTCCTTCGTGAATAGGTGTGAAAATTTCTTTTTCTCCCGAAAGAGTATTGTATATTTTTAAGATTTGAGATTTGTATGGTAACATTCTTGTTTAGCGTTTTCCCCACCCCAGCCCTCCCCGAAGGGGAGGGAG
>DMHA01000004.1:0-2841 GCA_003449615.1 Flavobacterium sp. | reverse complement strand
TTTGGAGAGGGTCGGGGAGAGGATTTTAAAATTTCGTTTCCAGCTTTATATATTCCAATAGTTCTCTCCGAGTTTGCTCATTTTTAAATTTACCACCAAATTCTGAAGTTACTGTACTACTTTCGATGTCTTTTATCCCTCTAGAATTGACGCAAAGATGTTTGGCATCGATAATGCAAGCCACGTCTTCTGTGCCAAGAGCAACCTGAAGTTCTTGCACAATTTGCATCGTTAAGCGTTCTTGAACCTGGGGCCTTTTGGCATAAAATTCAACAATTCGATTTATTTTTGATAGTCCAACAACTCTTCCGTTCGAGATGTAAGCGACGTGTGCTCTTCCAATAATGGGCAACAAATGGTGCTCACAAGTGGAGTAAACAGTGATGTTTTTTTCGACCAGCATTTCACCGTATTTGTAGTTGTTTTCAAAAGTGGAGGCATTTGGTTTTTTGTTGGGATTTAAACCACCAAAAATTTCTTTCACAAACATTTTTGCTACTCGATTGGGCGTTCCTTTCAAGCTATCATCGGTCAAATCCATCCCAAGTGTTAGGAGTATATTCTGAACATCTTTTTTTATTTTTTCGATTTTTTCATCATCAGAAATATCAAAAGCATCTTTTCTAACTGGATTTTTTGCTGATGTACTAATATGATTGTTTCCTATTTCGTCTTGAAATTCTTCGTTGTTTATCATTAAAATGTAAAATTATTGTATGAAATAAATTAGTGGGTAAAGATAATTAATTAAAGCCAAAGAATTTCTATGGCTTTTAATATTTAATTCTTTTGGATTGCAATTTAATGATAGATATTGCTATTAATCAAAGTCAGAAAAATGAAAGACAAAACCTTTTGTGAAACTTTGATTGAAAAATAAGAATTTTTACTATTATAATTTTATCTTCGCAATTGCGTTTTACTTTCCAGATTTGCAATTTTACTATGCCAAAAAAACTTTTAATTCTCTTTATATTTATGATTTGTGCTGTTTCAAACGGTCAAATTGGTGGTAAATATACCTATCAGTTTTTAAATTTAGTTACTTCGCCCCGTCAAGCAGCTTTGGGAGGAAAAACCATTACCATTTATGATGAAGACGTTAATCAGGTGCATTTTAATCCAGCAACAATAAACCCCGAAATGGACAATCATTTAGCCCTAAATTATGGAAGTTATTTTGGCGAAGTGACCTACGGAACAGCTTCTTATGCTTATACTTATGACCGTCATTTGCAAACATTTCAGGCGGGAATAAATTATGTAAATTATGGTAAATTTGACGGGTATGATGAAAATGGTCAAGCCACTTCTGAATTTACGGGTAGCGAAGTGGCATTATCTTTTGGATATGCTTACAATGTTCCTAATTCCAATTTTTTTTTAGGAGCTAGTGGTAAACTTATTTCGTCTGTCCTAGAAAGATACAGCTCATTTGGCGGCGCTATTGATATTGGTGCAATTTATATAGACGATGTAAACGATGTCAATTGGGCATTGGTCATTCGGAATATTGGGACACAATTTACCACCTACAACGGACTCAATGAAAAATTGCCTATGGAAATTATGGCAGGAGTTTCGCAAGAATTAGAAAACGTACCCATTCGTTGGCATTTGACTTTAGAGAATTTGCAACAATGGAATATTTCTTTCACAAATCCCAATCAAAGCCAAACTTCTCTTGATGGAACGACTACTCAGAAGAAAACCTCATTTTTTGGGAACGCATTGAGACATGTCATTTTTGGAGTGGAACTTTTTCCACAAAAAGGATTCAATCTTCGATTAGGATACAATTTCAGAAGAGCCAAAGAATTACAAGTGCAAGACATCCGCAATTTCTCTGGACTTTCTTTTGGTTTTGGTTTGAAAATGAACAAGCTTAAATTTAATTATTCCTATTCAAGATATACCTTAGCAGCAAATACCAGTTTGTTTGGTCTAACAATTAATCTTCAATAATGTTATTTTGAACAAAAAAATCATCATTGCCGTTGACGGATATTCATCCACTGGAAAAAGCACATTAGCAAAAGAATTGGCCAAGCATCTTGGCTTTATTTATGTCGATACTGGAGCTATGTATCGGGCTGTGACTTTATTTGCTATGCAAAAGGGATTTATCAGAAAAGATTATTTTGATGCAGTTTCACTTATCGAGAGTTTGCCCGAAATAAAATTGAATTTCAAATACAATCCTGATTTGGGTTTTGCCGAAATGTATTTGAATGAATTCAATGTTGAAAATGAAATTCGGACAATCGAAGTTTCTAATTTTGTTAGTTTGGTTGCCGAAATTTCAGAAGTTCGTGCCAAATTAGTCGAACAACAACAAGAAATGGGAAAAAATAAAGGCATTGTAATGGATGGAAGAGACATTGGAACAAAAGTTTTTCCAGACGCAGAAATTAAGTTATTTATGACTGCAAGTCCATTGATTCGTGCTCAAAGAAGATTTGATGAATTACAAAAAAAAGGAGATAAAGTACCCTTTGACGAAGTTTTAAAAAACGTTGAAGAAAGAGATTATATTGATACCCATCGTGATGATTCTCCGTTGGTTCAAGCAAGTGATGCCATCGAATTTGACAATTCAATAATTTCAAAACAAGAGCAGTTTGAAAAGGTTTTGAAATGGATTAAACCATCTTAAATAATTTTCACTTCCTGATTTTTAATTGTTTCTGAAACAATTTTAAACTTAATATTGGCTTAATATTCCAATTCGATAATTTTTGGTGGTACTTAAAATAATATTTTTACGTTATAATATTTGAATGTACTTTTTGTTAAATTGAAAATCTAAATCAAATCAAAAATTGAAAAATCAAATAATCA
>DMHA01000382.1 GCA_003449615.1 Flavobacterium sp. | reverse complement strand
AAATGAGATATAACGACATTTTAAATTTTGAAGTATTTGAAAGGACAGAAAAGCATACCAAAAACTTCTCCGTCTTCTTTTCCTAGGTGTTTGTGGTGTACTTTATGCCCTTTGCGGAGCGCCACTAAATATTTATTTTTGGTGTTTTTGAACCATTTCAACCGTTGATGAATGATTATATCGTGTACAATAAAATAGCTCAAACCGTAGGCAAAAATTCCAAGACCAATGAAAAATCTGTAATCAAAACCTGCCGATGCTCCAAAATAGAACAGAAGAATACTCGGAATGGCAAAAATTACGAAAAACAAATCATTGCGTTCAAAAATATTGGCATACTTAGGTTGATGATGATCTTCGTGTAGATACCACAAAAATCCGTGCATCACAAATTTGTGGGTACACCAAGTTACACATTCCATTATTAAATAGGTAGCCAAAAAAATTAAAAAAGACATCATTTTTAGAATGTTTTATTGTTTGTATAAAGGTAAAAAAAGTTAAACTAATTTCAATTTGTAAGTAACAAAAGAATTGGCAAATAAAATTCCTTTGGTGTAATTAGAAACTCGAATTCTTTCGCTTCCAATTTTGTGGCAAGGCGTGTTTTTTAATTTTCGCAACAATTTTTTATAATACACATAAGCAGTATAAACCCCGAATTTAGCTTCTAATGGCAATTTTTTTATTCCTAGCTTTGCTACTCTGAAATCTTCTTCTATTTCTTTGATAATCAAATTTTTAGAGTTTTCATCGAAAGACTTCAAATCGACTCCTGGAAAATAATTTCGATTCAAAACCAAATTATCATCTTTCAAATCCCGCAAGAAATTGACCTTTTGAAAAGCAGAACCCAAACGCATCGCTTCTTCTTTCAATTCTTCGTAAATAGCATTATCGCCATTAACAAAAACTTTCAAACACATTAAGCCTACTACATCGGCAGAACCATAAATGTATTCGTTATATTCTTCCTTGCTGTGATAATCAGATTTTATCAAATCCATTTTCATACTCTTCAAAAAGGATTGAATCAAATCATCTGAAATGTTATATTTATTGACCGTATGTTGGAAAGAATTCAAAATTGGATTCAAACTAATACCCAGTTTTTGTGATTTGTAATATTCTTTTTCAAAATCATCAATCAAAGTTTGTTTGTCAAATCCGTGAAAAGAATCGACAATTTCATCGGCAAAACGAACAAAACCATAAATACTGTAAATAGCATCTCTAATACTTGGCGCTAACATATAGACCGCCATCGAGAATGAAGTACTGTAATTTTTGGTTACTAAAACACTACATTTAAAAGAAACCTCATCAAATAATTTTTTCATAAATCTGAATATTATATACCCTTTTTAATCAAATCTGAAACTATCTTTCCCGAAATTATAGACGGTGGAACGCCTGGTCCTGGCACCGTTAGTTGCCCTGTGAAGAATAAATTTTTTACTTTTTTGCTAATAATTTTTGGTCTCAAAAAAGCAGTTTGGGTAAGAATATTGGCCAAACCATAAGCATTTCCTTTGTATGAATTGTAATCATTGATGAAATCGTTTACGCAAAAACTTTCTTTAAATATAATATCATCCGTCACTTTTTGATGCGTTAGCGCTTCAAGTCTTTCCATTATACTATTGAAATATTTTTCTCTAATTTCGGGAGTGTCTTCAATTCCGGGTGCAATTGGAATTAAAAAAATCCCCGCTTCTTTTCCTTCTGGCGCAACACTTTCATCAGTTTTACTAGGAAAACTAGCATAAAATAATGGTTTTTCAGGCCATTTTGGATCATCATAAATAGCTTTGGCATGCACATCAAACTCAGTGTCAAAGAACAAAGTATGATGGGATACATTTTTTATTTTTTTGCTGAAACCCACATAAAACAAAAGCGAAGATGGGGCAAATATTTTTGAATTCCAATACTTTTCAGAATATCCTCGATATTTTTCATCCAATAAAGTTTCGGTATGATGGTAATCTGCACCGCTTAAAACCACATCAGAATAAATAATTTTTCCGTTTGAAACTACGCTTTTAACCAAGCCATTATCTACATTTATTTTCTCAACATTTTGACTTGTTTTAATTTCTACACCCAATTCAGTAGCCAAATTAATCATAGCTTTTACCACTTCATACATTCCGCCCTTGGGATGCCAAGTGCCCAAACCAAAATCGGCATAATTCATAAAACTATAAAAAGAAGGTGTATTTGATGGTTTTGCTCCGAGAAACAAAACCGGAAATTCCATGATTTGCTGCAATCGATTGTCGTTGATATTCTTCCGAACTGATTGTCTTATGGTGGTAAAAAACTGGTTGGCTTTTTTGATTGTTACAGGTGTAATCAATTCTGAAATTGAAATTCCAGGTCTGTAAACTAAATCTTTAATGGCCACTTCATAATTATGTTTGGCATTATCAAGAAATGTTTCTAAATGTTTCGCACTGCCTTTTTCTTGAATTTCGAAAATTTCTAATATATCTGGTAAATTATCGGGAATTTGAATGGCGTCCAACTCATCAAAATAAACGATATAAGCAGGATTTAATTTGTCTAGCTGATAATAATCAGAAGGTTTCTTGCCAAAATCAGCAAAAAATTTTTCGAAAACATCGGGCATCCAATACCAAGTTGGGCCTATATCGAAAGTAAAACCATCTTTAATGAATTGTCTGGCTCTGCCACCTATAGTATTGTTTTTTTCGAGAATTGTAACATTATAACCCTCTTTCGCTAAATAGCAGGAAGCCGCTAGCGACGAAAAACCAGAGCCAATAATTGTGATTGTTTTTTTCATTTGTTTAGCAAATGTATGGATAAATTAAACAAAAAATAATGCCATTAACAATAATTTATAATTCTTGAATTAAATCAGAAATAGAATGATAAACCGAAATTTTGTTTGAAATATTATGAGTATCAATAAATTGTACCATTCGACCTAGCAACCAAACCTGAGCATTTGCATCAACTATTTTAGTAGTGATTTCTTGAATGTACAC
>DMHA01000257.1 GCA_003449615.1 Flavobacterium sp. | reverse complement strand
GCAATAATCACATCGAATGACAATTGAATTTTATCAGTTCCTGTTTTTATGTTTGAAGGCGAAATATTTCCATTTTTATCATTTACAAAAATGGTGTTTTGCATAAAAGTAGTTACCTTGAAATGGGTTTTGAAGGTCTGAGCGGTTATATAAGCTGCATTTCCGTTTCTTTTTACCTCCAATGGTTCCCAGAATTTTTCTTCCCAGTTGGCATCTTCATTGGTTACGCCAGCATCAATATAGGGTTTGAAGACAATTTTCGTGTCTTTATTTATGGCAGTGATTTCATAATTGATTACACCTACCTCGTCTAAATTCATACACAGAAAACGACGAATATTTACTGCAATTTCGGTTCCGTTTTGCAAAGTGGCTTCAAAAGAGCGGTTGTACCAACCTTCCTTCATATTCAACTCCCGACGGAAGTTTTTTACTTCCTTGCAATTATTCAAATCCAGATTTTCATCGTTGATTTCAATGTCAATTCCTATCCAATTGGGAGCGTTTAGCACTTTGGCAAAATATTTTGGATAGCCATTTTTCCACCAACCCACTTTGGTTTTATCAGGATAATAAATGCCCGCGATATAACTTCCCTGAAAAGTTTCTCCGGTGTAATTTTCTTCAAAATTCGCACGTTGTCCCATCGCACCGTTGCCAATGCTGAAAAGACTTTCGGACGATTTTACGCTCTCTGCATCAAATCCCTCTTCAATGATGGACCAATTGTCTGGTTTTATATAATCTTGGTTCATTTCTTTTTAGTTTAAAGTTTAAAGTTTAAAGGTTTAAAGTTGTTTAACCTGAAACTTGAAACAAATTTATTTAATCAAATTATCAATAAAGGTTTTATCCATAAGGGTAAAATCTTTAAAAATATATTTTGCTTCGTGCAAGGTGGCAGCTTCTCCAATTCCCACGCTAATCATTCCGCCAATGTTTGCGGCTTGAATTCCAGCCACGGAATCTTCAAAAACAATGGAATCTTCGGGTTTTGTATGCAATAATCTAGCCGCAAGCAAGAAAACTTCGGGATCGGGCTTGGCATTCGAAACATCATTTCCATCCACAATGCCATCGAAATAGGCAAGTGTTCCCGTTTTTTCGAGAATAGGTCTGGCGTTTTTACTGGCCGATCCCAATGCTATCAATTGGTTGCGTTCTTTCAAATATTTCAAAATAGGCATCACTCCTGGCAAAATTTCGCTCTCGTCCATATCGACTAAATAGGACAAATAATCATCATTTTTCTGGATGAGCCAGCGGTTTTTATCTTCTTGCGAAGCTTTTATTTTTCCCAATTCTAAAATAATATCGAGCGAGCGAATGCGACTTACGCCTTTTAATAATTCATTATTTTCGTGTGTAAATTCGAATCCTAATTCATTGGCAATTTTTTTCCAAGCTAGAAAATGGTATTTTGCGGTATCTACAATTACGCCGTCAAGGTCGAATATAAATGCTTTTGTGGTCATTAATTTTTTAATCTCTCTAAGGTTTAATTCCTCGAAGCACTTCTTCGATTTTTTTTGCCACAAATTCACAGATTAAAAAAGATCTTTGAAAATCTGTGAATCTTTGGCTATCATTTCGTTAATACCTATTTGGCTTCTGCCCTTTGGTATTTTATTTTATTTAACTGTTGATATGTGTTCCTTAACAAAAAACACTGCCAAACCGGCTATCAACATGGAAATTCCTGCTACAACAATTATCGCGATTGGGAAACCTCCTAGCAAAGTAATAATTGTACTTCCTAATAATCCCGCAGCGATTTGCGGAATTGTGATGGTTGCGTTAAACAACCCCATATAAACACCCATTTTGTCGGCTGGTAAAGAACCTGATAACATAGCATAAGGCATTGCTAAAATGGCTGCCCAAGCCAACCCTACTCCTGAAATGGAAAGTAACAAAATGTTCTTGTCGTGCACAAAATACATCGATGCCAAGCCAATTCCTCCCATTAAAAGAGAAAAGCTATACGTTTTTTTTCTGCCAATTGATTTTGCGATTTTTGGGATAAGGAAAGAAAATAAGGCTGCAACTGCACTATAAAAACCGAACATAACTCCTGTCCAACTTCCAGCTTCATTGAAACCGATTGATTTTGCGTCTAAGGCTTCAGGACCCCATACTTGGTTTGCGATAGCTCTGGTGGTGTAAACCCACATTAAAAATAATGCAAACCAAGAGAAGAATTGTACAATTCCCAATTGCCAAAATATTTTTGGAGCGTTTTGAAGCAATTTGAGGATGCTTGTTTTTTCGGTTACCGTTTCGGCTTCTAAGTCGATGTCATTGTATTCAGCGTGTTCTTTTGGTGCGTATTCTTTGGTTCTAAAAACAGTCCAAAGAACAGTTGCCAATAAAATTGCTCCTCCAATATAGAAAGACCAAATTACAGATGCTGCCACTTTTTCACCAGCTTCGGGAACATTTGCCACTCCAGCTTTTGCAAGAATCCAAGGCAATAAAGAACCAAAAACGGCTCCAAAATTGATTAATGCACTTTGCAAAGAATAACCCAAATTTTTCTGTTCGTCATTGACCATATCGCCAACGAGGGCTCTGAAGGGTTGCATGGTTACATTAAACGAAGTGTCCATTAATAGCAACATCACGGCACCAAAAATTAACGGAGGTAATAGATAGGTAAAATACTCTGCATTGGGCATAAAAAACATTGCCAACGCAGAAACAATGGCGCCAAAAAATATAAATGGAATTCTGCGACCCAGACGGGTCCAAGTTTTATCACTGGAAAGTCCTATGATGGGTTGAACAATTAAACCTGCAAGAGGTGCGGCTAACCAAAAATAACCAATGCTATGAACATCGGCACCAAGGGCTTCTAATATTCTACTGGTATTTCCATTTTGTAGTGAATATCCAATCTGTACTCCTAGGAATCCAAAGCTTAGATTCCAAATTTGCCAAAAACTTAATTTGGGTTTTTTCATTATCGTATATTGTTTTAAATGTACGATAAGCACCTTGCTTATCAAAACTTAACTTATTTTTCGAAGTAAAAGTAATTGTTTTGAATGGGATAAATATAATAAAAGAAGTTAGAAATTAGAAGTTAGAAGTTAGAAAAGTATTTATTTGAAAAACTATAACGTAATAGTGTGAATAAGTTTTTAATATCAATGACAATATCAATGACAATATCAATATCAATGGCAATGCAATATCAATGACAATGCAATATCAATGGCAATATCAATATCAATGGCAATGTCAATGGCAATGTCAATGGCAATGTCAATGGCAATATCAATGACAATATCAATGACAATATCAATGGCAATATCAATATCAATGGCAATATCAATATCAATATCAATGGCAATGTAATATCAATGACAATGCAATATCAATGGCAATGTAATATCAATGGCAATATCAATGGCAATATCAATGACAATATCAATGGCAATGTCAATGGCAATGTCAATATTAAAAATCAATATGGATCAAAACACAATTGAACATTGACATTGCTATTGATATTGAAATTTCAAAGAGTCGATTCTCTCTCAATTAAATGGGTTTCAATCACAACGGTTTTGTAAACTACTTCTGTTTCTTCCCCTTCTGATTCTTCTTCTTCGGTTTCCAATCTTTCGATTAGTATTTTTGCCGCCACACTTCCCATTTCTATGCCGTTTTGGCTTACTGTTGTAATAGTTGGCGTAGAATATTTAGAAATAATTCCATCTGTAAAAGCAATAACTGCTAGGTCTTCGGGGACTTTTATCCCTCTTTTATTCGCCATTTTGATGATGGTTACCGCAAACAACTCGTTGACGGCAAAAACGGCATCGAAAGCTTTTTCCTCCAACAGTTGGGCTATTGTGATTTCGCAATTTTCGACGTTTTCAATTTTAATAATTAAATTTTCATCAAAAGGTAATCCGTTATCCCACAGGGCTTTGGTGTAGCCATCGGTTCTGAATTTGCCCACACTCACATAATCGACAGTGGTTACGAGAGCAATTTTTTTCCTTCCTTTATCAATCAACCTTTGAACGGCTTCGTAAGCGGCTAATTCGTCATTTATAATGACTTTGTCACAAAGAATGTCATTGGTGACTCTGTCAAACATTACCACCGGCATTCCTTGATTGATTACTTCATTGATATGGTGAAAATCGCCTTTTTGCTGGGTTTCTTTAGAGAGTGACATTATAAATCCATCAATACTGCCATTGGCAAGTATTTCCATATTGAGTACTTCTTTATCGAAAGAATCGTCAGACAAACAAATAATAACGTTGTACCCATTTTCATTAGCAATATGTTCAATTCCGTTGATAACAGTTGAGAAGAAATGGTGTACAATTTCTGGGATGACAATTCCTATGGTTTTTGTTTTTCTATTTTTTAAACTAAGTGCAATATTGTTGGGTTTGTAGTGATAAAATTTAGCAAAAGCCTGCACTTTTAATCTGGTTTCTTCGCCTATTTCAAGGCTGTTTCTTAAAGATTTAGACACTGTTGAAATGGACACATCCAGCTCTTTTGCGATTTGCTTAAGGGTTACCTTCTTTTTCATATTTATTATTTGATAAAAATCATTTTCGTAATAAAGATAAAATATTTATTCGATTATGGCAATTAAATAGGGTAAAAATAATAAAAAACAAAAACTTTTCAACACTATTACGTTTTCGTAACCGTTTTAAACTTTACCTTTGTTGTAAGTATTAATAATTATCTAATTTTGACCCTCGAAGTAAAGGTAATTATAAACAAAACCTAATTAATTTAAACAAAAAGTATGAAAACAATTTACAAAAAGGTGTTATTTTTATTGTTATTCCTTCCTTTTTGCGTTCTGGCTCAGAACACAATTGGCGGAACTGTTCTTGATAAAACTACAGGGCAGCCGCTTCCAGGAGTAAATGTAAATGTACAAGGAAGCACAACAGGTGCTTCGACGGATTTTGACGGGAAATTTAGATTGTCAAATGTTAAGAAAGGCGATAATATCGTTTTTTCATTCGTTGGATATAAGTCTGAAACCGTTCAGTTTAACAATCAACAAACCATTTCGGTTACGCTTGAGGAAGATGCAAGTCAATTGAAAGAAGTGGTGGTTCAAGTAGGGTATGGAACTGTTAAGAAAAAAGATGCTACTGGCTCTGTTGCTGTGTTAGGCGTCAAAGACTTTAACAAAGGTGCAAATGTTACTGCAGAGAATTTGCTAAACGGTAGAGTGGCTGGTGTAACTGTTAACACAAGTGGTGCTCCAGGTTCAGGTTCTACTATTAGAATTCGTGGTGGTTCTTCTTTATTTGCAAGTAATGATCCATTAATCGTTATTGATGGAATGCCAATAGAAAATGTTACAGGAAAAGGGTCAACTTCTTTTTTAGCAACTATAAATCCTAGTACTATTGAGTCTATTACCGTGCTTAAAGATGCTTCTGCAACTGCTATTTATGGTTCAAGAGCCTCCAACGGTGTTATTATTATTACTACCAAAAAAGGAGGGAAAACCCTTTCGGTAGATTATAATTTTCAATACGGAAGTGGTAAAATTGTAAAGACTATTGATGTTTTTGATGCCGATGCTTACAGACAGTTAATCGCTGACCAAAGACCTGCTGATGTTTCAAAATTAGGAACAGCCAACACCGATTGGCAAAAAGCCATTTACCGAAGAACAGATTATGTTGACAATAACGTTACCCTTAGAGGAAACTTATTTAACAGTATTCCAACTCGATTGACAGTTGGTAATACCTATCAAGAAGGTTTGCGTTTAACAAATACTTTCAATAGAAATAACGTGAGTTTAGCCATGAACCCAACCTTTTTGGACAACCACTTGAAGTTGAAATTGAATGCCAATTATTCTAACGAAAACAATAGATTTACCGATAGAGTGGAAGGAAACGCATTAAGTTATGACCCAACCCAACCCATTTATGATGTTAATTCCATTTATGGTGGATTTCATGAGTATTATGATACTTCAAATGGTCAGTTAACACCTCAAACTCCAAGAAATCCAGTTGCCCAATTATTACAAACACATGATAAAGGAAAAAACAATCGTTTTATTGGGAATTTTGAGTTGGATTATAAATTTCACTTTTTCCCAGCACTCAGAACAGTGGTTAGCGTAGGCTTTGACGAGTCTAAGGGAGACAGAACTAAATTAGTTGGATGGAATGCAGCTTCTTCTGGATCTAATAACAATATTCCTTATGGCACCAATGAGTATTCTGAAAGTTATAGAAAAAGCAAGAATTTAACAGCCCTTTTGGTCTATGATAAAACCTTTGATAAGTTGGTTTTTAATGCAACTGTAGGTTATGATTACCAAAAATGGGATTCTTATGAGTACCTTTCTGGCAACATAAATGACCCTAATTTACCAACAGGACCAACAGGTTTTCCTCAAACCAATGTAGATTATGACCGAGTAAATATTGGATTTTTAGGAAGAACCAATTTCAATTATAATGACAAGTATTTGCTTACCTTGTCTATGAGAAGAGATGGGTCTTCAAAATTTGATAAAGACAATAAATGGGCAAATTTCCCTGCTGCTTCTTTTGCATGGAAACTCAAAGAAGACTTTTTTAAAGACAGTAAATCTATTTCGGATTTGAAATTTAGATTGGGCTGGGGTATTACAGGACAACAAGATGTAGGAAACAAGAATGATTATTTGCAACAATATAGTTTAGGAAGCGGAAGTTCACAATATTATTTTGGAACCGTTGCCTTGCCAATTGCTGTTTCTGCAAGACAAAGTTCCAGTTTAAAATGGGAAGAAACCACTACCTACAATGCAGGTATAGACTTTGGCTTGTTCAACAATCGACTTACAGGAAGTGTTGATGCTTTTTACAAAGATTCTAAAGATTTATTGGCCGATGTAGCTACTGCAGATGGTAGTAACTTCTCTAACCGTTCTTGGCAAAATATTGGAAGTTTTACCACAAAAGGGATTGAAATTTCCTTAAATGCTCCTATTGTAAAAAATGAGAATTTGGATTGGAATTTGACTTTTAATGCCACAGCTTTTGAAAGAAAAATAACCCAATTAAGTGCCGAATTTATTAGAACGGGTGATAATTTAGCCGGTACAGGAACTCAAGGGCAAGTACATCAAGTAGGGTTTGCTCCTAATTCCTTCTTATTATACAAACAACTTTTTGATACCGCAGGAAATCCAATTGAAGGAGCTTATGCCGATTTGAATGGAGATAATACAATAAATGCAGATGATAAATATGTTTATAGAAATCCAGATCCAAAAGCAACTTTTGGTTTAGCTTCGAATTTGAATTATAAAAATATCGATTTTTCATTCAATTTAAGAGCAAGTATTGGCAATCGTGTATTGAATGATGTAAATGCTGCAAGAGCACAATACAATCAATTGAATACCGGTGGTACTATTGGAAACATTCCAACCTCTGTATTAGACACTAATTTTACAACTACCTCTACTGTGATTTTGTCTGATATTTTTGTTGAGAATGGCTCTTTTTTGAGAATGGATAATATTACTTTGGGCTATACAATCCCCAAATGGTTAGAAGGTAAAGCTTCCTTGCGATTGTTTGCAGGTATGCAAAATGTGTTCACTATTACTGAATATTCTGGTTTAGACCCAGAAGTTGCGAACAATGGTATTGATAATACCATTTATCCAAGACAACGTTCAATTTTGTGTGGAGCAAATATTAAATTTTAAAAATTAAAAAAATGAAAAAGATAAATTTTATATACTTACTTTTTGCTTGTGTAATATTAAATTCATGCACACAAGATTTGAATGTAGAAGCAGAGGACAGCAGAATCCTAACGCCCGAACAATTATTCTCTACCCCCCAAGGGTACAAGCAAGCCTTGGCTGGTGTTTATGGAAATCTTAGTTTGACAGGTACAGGAGATGCTGGGTCTTCATTCCTTCAAGGAATTGATGCGGGTACTAGTCAATTTGGTAGATGTTTGTGGTATTTGCAAAATCTAACAACCGATGAGGTAATTTGGACTTATGAAAACGATGAAGGAACTGCCGAATTACAAAGAAATACTTGGACGGCCAGTAACCCATTATTATTGGGAATGTTCAGTAGAACCATGGTGGAAGTGGCTCTTGCCAATGACTTTTTAAGACAATCAACTCCTGAAAAATTAGCCTCTAGAGGCATTACAGGAACTTCAGATCTTGCTGATATTGAACTTTACAGAAACGAGGTGAGAGTATTACGCGCTTTTGCTTACTATAATATGATGGATTTGTTTGGCAAAGCACCTATGATTTCAGAAAATGACCCAATCGATTTTAAAGGGCCTGAAAACAACAGACAACAACTGTTTACTTTCATTGAAAATGAGTTGAATGCAGTAATTCCAAATTTGAAAGCGGCAAGAACGAATGGGTATGGCAGAGTTGACAAAGGAATGGCTCAAATGATTTTGGCCAAAATGTATTTGAACGCAGAGGTTTATATTGGTACTCCAAAATATACCGAGTGTATGACAAAATGTACCGAAATTATTGCCGGAGGTTATACTCTGAAAACAAACTATTCAGATAATTTCAAAGCCGACAATCATCTTTCTTCCGAAATGATTTTTACCCTCCAATCTGATGGTGTAAAAACTCAAAACTATGGGGCTACAACAGTTATCATAAACGGTCAAGTAGGTTCATTAGAAAGCAATGGTTCCGAGTTTGGTGTTGGAGGCTGGGGCGGTGCCTTAAGATTGAGAAAACAATTTGTTCAAAAATTTGACGGTTCCGAGTTTACAACAGATACTAGAAAAACCTATACAGCCGATGGAACTAGAACATTAGACATTGCCGTTCCAACTAATGCTGCACAGGGAGCAATATTGCATAAATTTTCAAACAAAACAGTGGGTGGAGTTGCTGGGCCAAGTTCTACTTTTGTAGATACTGATTTCCCATTATTCCGTTTAGCCGACGTGTATTTAATGTATGCCGAAGCCCAAATGAGAAAAGATGGAGCAACCAATGCAAACAATGCAAATACTGCTAATGCTCAATCCATCACTTATTTGAACGAATTGAGAAAAAGAGCTAATAATGGTTCATCAAGTGCCAATGTATCTGCAGGACAAGTTAATCTTAATTTTATTATTGATGAAAGAGCAAGAGAATTGCACTGGGAAGGTCATAGAAGACAAGATTTAATTCGTTTTAATAAATTTAGCGGTGGAAATTATAACTGGGCTTGGAAAGGTAATATTGCCAATGGAACTTCTATTAGTGCCAATATGAATTTATTTCCAATTCCTTCAAACTCAATCACTGCAAACCCTAATTTAACTCAAAATACAGGTTATTAGAATATACTAAATATATATAAAGATGAAAAACACATTAAAATTATTAATAGCTTTCATTAGCATCATGACTATTTCTTCATGTGCTGATGATATAGAGCATACAGCGGCTATCACTAAAAGTTCTGGTATTACCTTGTTAGCACCCACTTCTAGTTTTAACCTTGTATTAGATGGTGCAAAACTAAACGATTTGGCTACCACTTTCGTTTGGAATGATACAGACAATAGTACAAATGGTACTTCGGTAAGTTATACGATTGAAGCAGCTAAATCAGGGACTAATTTTGCAGCCCCTATAGTTTTGGCAGTTACAACCAGTCTTTTCAAAGATTTTACTGTTGGCAATTTAGACACCGCTGCAAAATCGCTTGGATTAGCTCCTCTTGTAGAAGGTTCTATAGACGTTCGAATAAAATCATCGGCAGGAAATTCAAATTATTTTACTTTGAAAGTTACTCCCTATCAACCCAATTGGGGAATTATTGGTAGTGCTACCCCATTTGCTTGGGACAATAGTACGGATATGATTTATAATCCTTTGACCGATACTTATTCTATCTCACTTGGTTTAACAACAGGTGAATTCAAATTCAGATTAGATAATGCTTGGACTACTAATTATGGTGATGATGGAAAAAATCTATCGTTAGAACCAGGTGGAACTAATATTCCTGTAACAGCAGGAAATTATACAATTGTAGCCAATTTCAACACCAAAACCTATACAATCACTCCAATAGTTAATGCTTGGGGTATTATTGGAGATGCTACACCAACGGCTTGGGATTCAGACACACTTATGGATTATAACCCTACAACCCAAAAATATTCTTTAATCTTAAAAATGAAAGTAGGCACTTTCAAATTTAGATTAGATCATGGTTGGGTTTCTAATTATGGAGATAACGGTAATAATTTATCATTAGATTCTGGTGGAGATAATATCCCTATAACTGCAGCGGGTACTTATTTAATCACAGCTGATTTTATTGGATTGACCTATACAATGACTAAATTATAAAATAGATGATTATGAAAAATAATATAATTAAATTACTAATTGCTTTTTTAAGCATTGTAACCGTATCGTGTACAGATACACTTGGAGAAAGAGAAGCCGTTGCGCTAACTACAGCTCCGGTATTGCTTGCTCCTACAACAGGATTAACTATCGTTTTGGACAAAACCAAGCCAGATGATATGATAACAACTATGGTTTGGAATTATGCCGCATATAGTGGTACTTCAACTGTAGTAAATTATAGAATAGAATTTGCTGAAGCAGGAACAAATTTTGCTAAGCCAGTAGTGGTAGCAACTTCTACAGAAAGATTTAAAAACTTTACTGTCTCTGAACTAAATACAGCCGCATTAGATGCAGGGTTTCCTCCATTTGTTCAAAGTTCTATCGATGTTCGTGTCAAATCTAGTGTGGGAACCACAGGTAGTATTGTTCAAACTTCTAATTCTTATACTATCAAATTAACCCCTTATCCTGCCTGGCCAGACTGGGGTATTATTGGAAGTGCCACCCCAACAGGTTGGGATTCTGATACTAACTTGGATTATGATTTAGCCACTAAAACCTATTCCATTACTATGAATATGGTTGTTGGAGCTTTTAAATTCAGATTAGATAATAGTTGGTCTGTAAACTATGGTAGTAGTAATGGGGAAGATTTAGTTGCTGGTGGATCTGATATTCCAATTACAGTTGCTGGAACATATAAGATAACGGCCGATTTTAATGCCAAGACTTATACGGCAACTAAACAATAAGTGTTTCATAAAAGGGTTGTCTTTGGCAACCCTTTTTTATCATTAACTCAATAAGATATGAAAAAAATTACTTTTATATTATTTCTCGCCACCTATTTTGGTTTTGCCCAACAGCAAACCGTTACTTACAGCGTTAGTCCAAGTTCATTTGAGGAAACAACGGCTGTAACAATTACCATCAACGGAAACAGCATCAACGAAGCCACATGGGGCGTTGTGGGCAACTCATTATATATGTGGGCTTGGGCATTCGATTTGAATGACACTACACCAAAAGGGACACCACTCAACGGTACTTGGGACAACTCTGACGAGGCTAGCAAGTTTACCTACAATGTTGGAACTGATACTTATACAAAAACAATAACACCCACCACCTATTACAACGCAACAAGTATTGGAAAAATGGGTTTTTTGATAAAAGCAAAAAACGGTACAGGCGACAAAAAATCGCAAGACATTCTTGTAGAAGTTGGATTGTTGACTGTAAACTTGACAGCTCCTTTACAAAATAGTGCTACTATACTAGCTTCAGGAGGAAGCTTGACAATAACAGCAAACAATACAAATGGTCTTGCGAATTACAATCTTAAAGCCAATGGAAATAGTATAAACACTAATCCAAGTACTTCGAGTTATTCTTTTACTCATACTAATATTACTTCAAATCAAAACTACGAGTTGGATGTTACTCAGGGACCAATAACTATCACAAAAAAGTTTTCGGTAATTGTAAATCCAAATATAGTGCCTGAAACAATACCTTCAGGATTAGTTGAAGGAATAAATTATAATTCTGGAGATGCAACCAAAGCCACGCTGGTTTTGGACGCTCCTGGAAAAGATTTTGTTTATGTGGCAGGAAGTTTCAATAACTGGCAACCTGGATTAAGTTATGCCATGAAAAAAGATGCTACACCAGGCTCAACTAAATTTTGGTTAGAACTTACAGGATTGATTTCTAGTACAAACTACACCTATCAGTATTGGGTTGTAGATCAAACACCACCTTCAGGATCTCCGGCTTTGGTTAAAACAGCCGACCCGTATTCTACCTTAGTTTTAAATAATGATGAAGACCCCTATATTCCAGCAGGGAATTACCCAAGTTTGCCTGCTTATCCTGCAGGTCAAGAAAGAGAAGTAACTGTTTTGCAAACAGGGCAAACCCCTTATCCTTGGAGTACGGCAACAAACAGTTTTGTAAAACCTGATAAGGACAAACTGGTAGTGTATGAAGTTTTGGTTCGTGATTTTGATGCCAATAGAAGTTTTCAAAATTTGATAGACAGAATCGATTATTTTAAAAATCTTAAAATAAATGCAATCGAATTAATGCCAATAATGGAATTTGACGGTAACGAAAGTTGGGGCTACAATACCTCATTTCACATGGCGTTAGACAAAGCTTATGGCACAAGTTCAAAATTAAAAGAGTTTATCGATTTGTGTCATCAAAACGGAATAGCAGTAATTCTGGATGTGGCACTAAATCACGCTTTTGGAAGAAATCCAATGAACCGAATGTGGATGAACGATCCTGATGGTGATGGCTGGGGAGGTCCAGCTTCTGACAATCCTTATTTTAATGTTGTTCCGAGGCACAGTTATAACGTTGGAAATGATTTTAATCATCAGTCAGCCTACACTAAAACTTATGTAAAAAGAGTGGTGAAACAATGGATTGAAGAATACAAAATTGACGGTTTCCGTTGGGATTTAACCAAAGGATTTACTCAAAATTGTACCAGCGGCGATGCTTGTACAAATTCATATCAACAAGATAGAGTAGATGTTCTTAGAGATTATGCCGATTATTCCTGGGGATTAGACCCAACACATTATGCTATTTTCGAACATTTAGGAAATGATAGCGAAGAACAACAATGGGCTAATTACAGAATAAATGAAACACCAAGCAAAGGAGTAATGATGTGGGGCAAAATGACCAATGAATATAATCAATTGTCTATGGGTTATAATTCTTCTAACAACATTGAAAGAATGGGTTATGACAGTCATGGTTTCACAGGAAAACGAGTTATTGGTTATCCCGAAAGTCACGACGAAGAACGATTGATGTACAAAAATCTCAATTATGGTCAAAGTTCAAACCCAGCACACGATGTAAAAAACTTAAATATTGCTTTGTCAAGAATGTCGGCTATTGGAGCCGTTTCGCTTCTGGTTCCAGGACCAAAAATGATTTGGCATTTCGGAGCTTTAGGTTGGGAAAAATCTATTTGGACATGTAATAATGGAACTGTTAATACTGACTCTGATGGCGGAGTTCCCTCAGGAGATTGCAAATTAGATACAAAACCACAACCACAATGGGTAAACAATTGGCTGGCGGATGTGAATAGAAATAAAATCTATTTCGACTGGGCCAAAATGATAAGCCTGAAAACTACAGAACCCATATTCAACGTTAATATTACTGCCAATAGTGGTTTTGATATTCAATCAGGAAATATTTTAACACCAAGATTATTTATTTGGGACAATACAATGCCTTCTACTCAATTGAAAAATGTGGTGGTGTTGACCAATTTTGATGTCAGTTCCCAAAATGTTGTTCCAAATTTTCCTTACACAGGAACTTGGTACAACTTGATGGATAATTCTTCTTTTGAAGTGACAAATACATCTGCAACTATTAGTATTGAAGCAGGAGGTTTCAGAATTTATGGCAACAAACCGTCCACTTTAGGAACAGATAAATTTGAATTAAATGGCGAAATCTATTTGTATCCAAATCCAGCTTCTGATTATTTTACTTTGAATACTATTACATCAAAAGTGGAAATATATTCCATTAACGGACAATTGGTAAAAAGTTTTAATGCCAATCAATTGAAAGAAAATCAATATACAATTAGTGATTTGAACAAAGGAATATACCTTGTAAAAATATTGAATGAAAACAACGAACAGAAAGTGATGAAGTTAATAAAGCAATAAAATAAACTCTTAAAAACAATAAAGGCTGCCTTCTCGAGCAGCCTTTACTTTTGAAAATAAAATATTCTACAATTTACCTTCCTTAATTTCATCCACAATTTCTGGATTCAATAAAGTGGTAGTATCTCCAAAATTAGAGAAATCGCCTTCGGCTATTTTGCGAAGAATACGACGCATAATTTTACCCGAACGGGTTTTTGGCAAACCAGAAACAAACTGAATTTTATCTAGTTTAGCTATAGGCCCAATGTGATCAGAAATGTGTTGGTTAATCTCTTTGCTCAAGTTGGCTCGGTCTCTATATTCACCTGATTCTTTTAGGATTACAAAACCATACAAAGCATTTCCTTTGACATCGTGCGGGAATCCTACAACAGCACTTTCGGCTACTGCTGGATGTTCGTTTATCGCATCTTCGATTGGTGCAGTACCAAGATTGTGACCAGAAACGATAATCACATCATCTACACGACCTGTAATTCTGTAATAGCCTACTTCGTCTCGCAAAGCGCCATCTCCAGTGAAGTATTTTCCGGGGAACGCAGTAAAATAAGTTTCTTTATAGCGTTGATGATCTCCCCAAATGGTTCTAGCAATGCCTGGCCAAGGGAATTTAATACAAAGGCTTCCTGTAACTTGATTGTCTTCGATTTCGTTGCGTTTTTCGTCCATTAAAACTACCTGAATTCCCGGCAAAGGCAAAGAGGCATAAGTGGGTTTTGTTGGAGTAATAAAAGCTAAGGCTGAAATCAAAATTCCTCCTGTTTCGGTTTGCCACCAAGTATCAACGAGCGGGCAACGTTTTCCGCCCACGTGGTC
>DMHA01000295.1:10383-17204 GCA_003449615.1 Flavobacterium sp. | reverse complement strand
GGTTATGAGCCCGACGAGCTGCCTACTGCTCTATCCCGCGTTGTTTCGGGTGCAAAGATACGATGAAATTTAAGAAATACAAGAAATTCACAGAAAAATATAAAATAAAACAGCTAGAATAAATTTGTACTATGATTCTTATTTTAAAAAAAATTTATAAAAATCATTGTCAAAACAAAAAAAGAGTAAATTTGACAAACTAATTTTAAATCTAACATTATGGAATTTAACTTCTTAGCAATTTTAGCGGCAGCATTAACCTCATTTGTGGTAGGATTTGTATGGTATCATCCCAAGGTTTTTGGAACAATTTGGATGAAAGAAGCGGGTCTAACTCAAGAACAACTTGCAAAAGGAAATATGTTGAAAATTTTCGGACTGTCTTTCGTTTTTTCATTCTTGTTGGCATTAATCATGCCTGTTTTAGTAATTCATCAAATGGGTGCTTTAGGAATGATTGGCGGACCAGATATGATTGAAACTGCAAAGCCTTCCTATTTAGCATTTATGGCAGATTATGGCGATGCTTTCCGCACTTTTAAACATGGTGCACTTCATGGGTTTATATCTGGAATTTTTCTGGCTTTGCCCATTGTTGCAATGAATGGATTATATGAGCGAAAAACATGGAAATATTCAGCTATTCATTCAGGATATTGGATTGTAATGATGACTATTATGGGGTCTATCATTTGTGGTTGGAAATAATTTTTATCCTAAAACAATTTAACATTTAATTACAAAATAATCGCTCTACATTTGTGGGCGATTTTTTTTATTTGAAAACACCTCTTTCCATAAAAATATATTCATCCGTTTCAAATCTTCCTAAAAACTGGAATGATTTTGCTATTGAAAACATTTTCCTAAGCAAAGAATATTTAGAAGTACTAGAAAAATCGGCTCCCTCAAATATGTTTTGTCATTTTATCGGATTGTTTGACAAGGATAAATTGGTTGGAATTTCACTTTCGCAATTTTTAAACTTAAATCAATTAGAATCTTTTGGAGAACGTGATAAATGCTTAAAAACTGGAGTGCGAAATCTGTTTTTTAATAAATTTTGTTCCCACATACTTATTATTGGCAACAATATGCTCACAGGCGAAAATGCTTTTTCGTTTTCTGAAAAGATAGAAAAAGTTGAAATCCTGCTTGCCTTAAAAACAGCTTCTGAAAAACTACAAACCATTTTCAAAAAAAGAGGATTAAAAGTACATATAACTACTTTTAAAGACTTTCCAGAAGAAGAATTAAAATCGTTTCATCTAGCAGGATTCAAAGATTATTTTCAGTTTTCGGCTCAACCCAACATGATTTTTGACATTCCAAATCATTGGAAATCAGAGCAAGATTACATAGATGCTTTTTCCAAAAAATACCGAGATCAATACAAACGTGCTAGAAAAAAAGCTGAAGGAATTGAAAAAAAGAAAATGGAACTTGCCGATATTATAAAACACGAGGAAGCCATTTATGAATTGTATTTTCACGTTGCCAAAAATGCCCATTTCAATACCTTTTTTTTAGCAAAAAACCATTTCAGGGTTTTCAAAGAAATACTCCAAGACAAGTTTTTGTTTTACGGCTATTTCCTTGAGAATAAATTAATTGGATTCAATACTATCATCAAAAATGGAGCAGTAATGGATACTTACTTTTTGGGTTATGACGACAGTATTCAACGAGAAAAAATGCTTTATTTGAATATGTTATATGATATGGTTGCCTACTCAATCAACAAAGGTTTTAAAGAAATTATTTTTGCCCGAACTGCATTAGAAATAAAAAGTTCCATTGGTGCAAAGCCTCAAAAAATGTACAGTTTTGCCAAACACAGTAACCCAGTTGCCGACTTAGCATTCGAAAAAGTGTATTGTTATTTGGAACCAGAAATCGTTTGGCAAGAACGAAACCCTTTTAAATTAGATTAAAATTTATCTCATTTAGCTTGTCAATCAAAAAGACTCTATTTCTTCCTGCACAATTTCCCAATCTAACAACAGTTGGTCTAAATCGGTTTTTTTCTTGTTGTAAGCAATAAAAAAAGCAGCGTCTTCGATGTGTTTGTCATAATTAGAAGTTAGCATTTTGTCGTCTTGCTGAATGTCTCTTTCCAATTGTTTGATTTGACTTTCTATTTTACTCAAACGATTTTGTAGAGCTTTTCCTTTTTTCTGCTCTTCATAAGAATTTGATTTATTTCCATTTGCAGGGGTTCCCGCTTTTTGAGCTAAAGGGCTTATTTTCTCAACTTCACGCATATTTTCGAGATTGCGCTGCTCTAAGAAATAATTAATATCCCCCAAATATTCTTTTATTTTCTGATCTTTGAATTCATAAACAATATTCGACATTCCTTGTAGAAAATCCCGGTCGTGCGAAACCAAAAGCAAGGTTCCCTCATATTTTTGCAAGGCGGCTTTCAAAACATTTTTGGATTTAATGTCCAAATGATTCGTTGGCTCATCCATTACCAAAACATTGATAGGTTGCAAAAGCAATTTGCACAGTGCCAAACGATTCCTTTCGCCTCCCGAAAGTACTTTTACTTTCTTTTCGACATCGTCACCTCGAAACAAAAACGAACCCAACATATCTCGTACTTTCGAACGATTGGTATCTGTGGCGGCATCTTCCATAGTACGCAACAAAGTGATTTCGCCATCTAAATATTCGGCTTGATTTTGAGCAAAATAACCCAATTGCACATTGTGTCCCAGTTTAATACTGCCATCAAATTCAAATTCGTTGACAATGGCTTTCATAAAAGTCGATTTGCCTTGACCATTTTGTCCAACAAAAGCAATCTTACTTCCCCTTTCGACCAAAAGAGAAATGTCTTTCAAGATGGTTTTGTCGCCATATTTTTTGGTCACATCCTCTGCTTCAATAACCACTTTGCCCGGTTCTTTTGAAAGTGGAAAAGAAATATTCATCACCGAATTATCATCTTCATCCACTTCGATGCGTTCTACTTTGTCTAATTTCTTGATGAGCGATTGTGCCATCGATGCTTTGGAAGCTTTGGCACGGAATTTTTCAATTAATTTTTCGGTTTCCTCAATTTTTTTGGCTTGATTTTTTTGTGTAGCCAATTGCTTTTCTCTGATTTCGCCTCTCAATTCTAGATATTCAGAATAAGGTTTATTGAAATCATAAGCTTTTCCAAGAGATAATTCAATGGTTCTATTGGTTACATTATCCAAAAACATTTTATCGTGCGAAACAATCACCACAACGCCTGGATAATTTCGCAAAAATCCTTCCAACCAAATAATACTTTCGATATCTAAGTGATTCGTGGGCTCATCCAGAAGCAATACATCATTAGATTGAAGTAATAATTTGGCCAACTCGATACGCATTCTCCAACCTCCCGAAAAAGTATCGGTTTGATCGTTGAAAACTTCTCTTTTGAAACCCAAGCCAAGTAGAATTTTTTCGGTATCGCCAATGTAATTATAACCGCCCAATAACTCAAAACGATGGGTATAATCAGACAAATCCTCGATGATTTGCCCATATTCTTCACTTTCATAATCAGTTCGAGTAACCAATTGATGATTGATATGTTCTAATTTTTTTTCAACAATTTTAATATCGGTAAAGGCTTCGTAAGCCTCTTCGAGCACGGTTCGTCCTTGTTCAAAATCAATATCCTGACGCAAGAAACCCAATCGGACTTCTTTTTCTTGAGAAATAACACCAGAATCAGGCGCAAAATCTTTGGCCAAGATTTTAAGCATTGTAGATTTTCCAGCACCGTTTTTCCCCACAAGACCTACTCGGTCTCCGGCACCCAATCTAAAGGTTACCTCTTCAAATAAATATGTTCCTCCAAAAGAAACGGACAAATTGTGTATGTTAAGCATTTTTTGTGACTAATGTTACATTAAGAAAAGTACAAAATCGTACCTTCGCTGACCCGAGGTTATAAGACCGTACGGAATGAAATTAAAATTTTTGCAAATGTTAAAAAAAGGATCCAAACTAAATAGTATTTTAACAGGAAGTTGTCCAAGATGTCAAAATGAAAGTATGTATTTGGACAAAAATCCGTTACATTTTTCGAAAATTCTGAAAATGCACGAAAATTGCAACCATTGTGGATTGAAATATCAAATTGAACCTTCATTTTTTTATGGGGCGATGTATGTGAGTTATGCACTCAATGTGGCATTAAGTGTAGCCGTTTTTGTAATCTCGTTCCTGTTTTTAAGTTTAAGTTTAAAAACTACTTTTATCTCAATATTAGCTGCCAATATAGTTTTATACCCTTTTGTCTTGCGGTGGTCAAGGAATATTTACATTAATTTTTTTGTGTCCTTTGATGAGAAATATAAAAAATAATTTTGTTTTTTGTGAGGAGCTTATTCCTGCTGTCCGCTATATTCCCGATTAACAAAAACTACGGCAAAAGCCTTGTTTTTCTAACTCGGGAGATGCCGCTACCATCAGGGCTAGGGCATTTACCTCCTAAAAATATCCCTAAACTGATACAACAATCGTTCTATCAATCGTAAATCCTCCGTAACAATATCGGCAGTTCCTGACATTTCTTGCTGAAAACTGATTTGTTTTTTATAAGAAGTTTCTAGTCCTTGAGGCAAAATAACATTAATCAATAAATTTCCTTCATTATCAGGGGTTAATGAAATCGCATTGATCTTTCCTTTTATAATTCCAAATTCACGGTCGGGATAATTTGCCAATCTAATATTAACCATTTGACCTACTTTTATTTTACCCGAATTTTGTGCGGGTGCTTTTAATTTGCCAATGTAACCGTTTTCGTTTTTTGGAATTATAGCAAATACATTGTCGCCAGCATTTACGGTTTGGTTAGCTGCCCAAAGTTGAAGGAAACTCACTTTTCCGTCCATTGAGGAGCGTAAAAGATAGTTAATTTCCCAATCTTTGATTGCTTTTTTCAGCGCATAAAAGGCTTGAATGACATTGCGTTCCAGATTTACATTTGCAGTACTCTCGTTAATTTTAGTGGTTTTACTGTTACGATTTAACTCGTTCAAAGATGATTTTAATTGTAAAATGGCACTCAAAAAACTTTTATAATTCTTTTGAGATTGCAAATAAATTAATCTTTGTTTTTCCATTTCCTGAGCTGCAATAATTCCTTTTTTGAACAAAGTTTCGTAGCGGTCAAAATCACTTTTTTGTAAAACCAATTCGTTTTGATTAATGCTTTTTTGAGATTCCAACAAGCTCAAACGTTCTTTCAATTGAATGGCTTCATAGCTTTGAGCCGAGCCTTCCACTTTATAAGGTTGCAGTTTTGAGTTCAATTCATCGGTTACACTTTCTTTTTGAAATACAGCAAAAAAACTTTCAATTTCGCCCAATTGTGCCGTTTTCAGTTTTTCAAATGGAAACTTATTTTTGTCAATATTGATGGTATCTACAATACTTTTCAATAAAAAAACATCTTTGAAATTAGCAGCATTTTCGATTACTGCCAAAGGTGTATTTTTAGTAACATTCATTCTGTCTTTCACTAAAATGGCTTCCAACTTTCCAGAAGTTCTTGCCACTAATTTTTCGGGGGGAATATTGGTGGTGATTACGATTTGGGTTGTGATGATATCGGGATATTTCACCATCCAAGACACAAAAAACAAGGATAATAAAATGAACAATACCACAACCGAACCCCAACGAATCATCCAATGGGGTACTCGTGTCAGGATTTCTTGTACTTCTTCGCTTCTTAATTCTATTTCGTTGTTTTGAGGCATTTTTTTTTGATTTTTACTTAAATTTATTTAATTTTGGATAAAATTTAATTTATTATGCCAACTGCAACAATTTCGGAAATTCATTTGTTTAACGCTTTAAAACTAAGACTTGGCGAAAAAGAAGCGGAAGAATTAGTAACGTTTGTAAAACAAAAAGTTGAAAATGAAATAGACGATAAGGCTTCTAAATTTTCTACTAAAGATGATATTTCAAAACTTGAAACTAAATTAGCAGAAACTAAAGTAGATATTATCAAATGGGTTTTTAGTTTTTTCGTTGCAATAGCCTTAATGATTATTGGGCTTTACATAAAAAAATAGGTTATTTTAGGCTAATTAAAATCTTAACTTTTTGATTTTTTCTTCTATGTTTAAGTTTTAAATATCTTTTTTACGGCAAATTTCAAATTAGGAAAGGTTGGACTTTGCAATTTGCTGTCAAAAATCAATGGTTTTATTCCAATGTATTTGTCGTTTTCTAAAACATAAATAAATATTGTTTCGTCTGTTGGATTGACTATCCAATATTCTTTTACCTTATTTTCTTCATACAAATCAAATTTAATATTCATTTCTCTTTTTGAATTTCCTGGAGATAAAATTTCAATAATTAAATCGGGGGCACCAATGCAACCTTTTTCATCTAACTTTTTTTCATCACATATTACACACAAATCGGGCTGTACAACAGTAATAATTTGATTATCGGCAGTGCTTTCCTTGAAATTTACTAGTCGAACGTCAAAAGGTGCCGCATACATTTTACATTCTTTATTTCTGAAAACTCTGTCAATTTCTCTAATTAAATCCCAAGAAATATCTTGATGCTTTCTACTCGGGGCTGGACTCATCTTTAAGATTTTTCCTTTAATCAATTCCACACGTTCTTTGAACTGCCATAGCAAATAATCGGCATAAGTATAGCTTCCTTTTAAATCCAGTTGTTTTATGTTGGTGATTATCGTTCCCATTTTTTAATTTTTATTATTTAAGTACAAATTTACAAATTAATCAATAGCAAAATTCAATATCAATTTCAATGGCAATATCAATGGCAATTTCAAT
>DMHA01000295.1:0-10259 GCA_003449615.1 Flavobacterium sp. | reverse complement strand
GCAATTTCAATATCAATGGCAATATCAATGGCAATATCAATAATAATTGTAAATCAGGGAAGTACAAAAATCTGAAATCTGAAATCTACAATCTAAAATCTGCAATCTAAAATCAGAAATCTAAACTCCTAACTGCAACTGATTCCGCACCAATTCATAATAACTGCCCTTCAATTTCACTAATTCCTGATGATTTCCTATTTCTACTATTTTTCCTTTTTCAAGCACCACAATTTGGTCGGCATTCATTACCGTACTCAAACGATGGGCGATGACTACAACCGTTTTGTTTTTGAAAAAAATATCTAATTTTTGCATAATTTCCTTTTCATTATTAGCATCAAGCGAACTTGTTGCTTCGTCAAAAAATAACATTTCAGGATTTTTATAAACTGCACGAGCAATCAACAAACGTTGTTTTTGTCCTGTACTCATCCCCACGCCTTCCATTCCAATTTTAGTATTGAACCCCAAAGGATAATCTTGTATAAAGTCCTTGATATTCGCCACATCGGCAGCATAAACTAACCGTTCTTTATCTATTATATCAACCCCAATAGCAATATTATTGGCAATCGAATCATTAAAAATATAACCCTCTTGCATCACAGTCCCCACGTGATACCGCCAAGTTTTTTGAGCAATGTGTTCAATCCCCACCCCAGCCCTCCCCGAAGGGGAGGGAGGAGCTACAGAAGTGTTTTTGAGAATGTTGTTGGCATCGGCTTCCCTCTCCTCTGGAGAGGGGCTGGGGGTGAGGATTATCTCACCACTATTCGGCTCATAAAACTTCAACAACAATTTCATTAAAGTGGTTTTTCCGCTGCCGCTCGTACCGACAATTGCGGTCACTTTATTGGCTGGAATGGTCAAATTCAAGTTTTCCAACACCATCACATCCGAACCAATGTATCGAAAACTCAAATCTTTGATGACAATAGCGGCATCTTTTGGAATATCGTGGGATTGGGTTTCCTCTTGTTGTGTTTCGTCTTCTTTTTCGTGAATTTCGGATAATCTGGCTAAAGAAATTTTAGCGTCTTGTGCTTCCCGAATAAAGTTAATCAATTGCAAAATAGGACCATTCAAACTGCCGACAATACTACTAATGGCGAGCATCATCCCTAAAGTAATTTGACCATCGATAACCAGTTTTGCCGACAAGAAAATGATGATAATATTTTTAAGTTCATTAATGAAATTGGAACCAATATTTTGGGTTTGTTCCAACACCAAGCCTTTCATAGAAACCTTAAAAAGTCGTGCTTGCACATATTCCCAACCCCAGCGTTTTTGTTTCTCGGCATTGTGGAGTTTTATTTCCTGCATACCGTTGATGAGTTCTATGACTTTGCTTTGTTCTTGACTGACCTCGGCAAAACGTTTGTAATCCAGTTTTTCTCTGCGTTTCAAGAAAAGAATTACCCACAAAAAATAGAAGAAACTACCAATAAAGAATACAGCGAAAATTTTCAAATTATAATATGCCAAAACTCCGCCCATAATAAACATATTGATTAGAGAGAACAAAACACTCAATGACGAAGTGGTCAATATTCGCTCAATACGATGATGATCATTGATGCGTTGCATAATATCACCTGTCATCCTGACATCAAAAAACGAAATGGGCAAATTCATCAATTTGATAAAAAAATCGGAAATCAAGGAAATATTGATGCGAGTAGAAAGGTGTAACAATATCCAACTTCTTATTAATTCCAGAATTGTTTTGCCCACAAAAAGAAACAATTGTGCAAATAAAACCAAGTAGATAAAATGAATGTTTTGGTTTTGAATACCAACATCTACAATGCTTTGGGTAAGAAATGGGAAAATAAGTTCTAGTAAACTTCCAGCCAAAAGCCCAATAATAAGTTGGATAACAAACGATTTATAAGGAAAAATGTATTGAAAAAGCAGACCAAAACCAAAACCTTTTTTATCTTCACTTTCAAATTCTGATTGATAAAATTTTGGTGTTGGTTCTAGTAGTAATGCAATGCCTTCCTCGTTAGTTTCGTTGGCATTATTGCCTATCCAGAATTTTAGGAAATCTGACTCATTATATTTTAATAAACCTAATGCAGGATCTGAAATATAATAATTCCTTTTTTTTATTTTGTAGAGAACAACATAATGATTGTTATTCCAATGTAGAACACAAGGAAGTGGAGCCTCCTCTAATTTTTTCGAAGAGGTTTTTACACCAAGCGTCCTAAAACCAATTTTTTCAGCAGCTTCGCTTAGCATCAATAAATTACTCCCTTCACGATTGGTCTCGCTTGAATCTCTTAATTTTTGTATGTTTAAAATTTTCGCGTAATGTTTGGCAATGATTTTTAGGCAAGTTGGACCGCAGTCTTTGGAATCGGGCTGTTTGTAATTTGGAAAATTCTTATACTTTCTCATTTAAAATTTCTTCATCTTCAAGTAATTCATCTATAAAATAGAAAATATCTTCTCTTTCATATAAATTTGAAAAAAGGTAATTATTTATTAAAATTTGTGGGGTTTGTGTAAGTCCAAAATTTCTATTCTCTTCAGCTAATTCAAATATTCCATTCATATCAGTTTCATTGATGTAAGATTTGTATTGATTTTTAAAAATTTCAATATTATTTTTATTATGCCAAAATTCAATTGCTTCTAATAATAAACCACTCCCTTTATTTTTAAATATATTTCTAAAAATTGAAATTATCATAGTTAAGTTTTCATCTGAATTGTTTCGGAAATAATTAAACCTTAATTGAATTGATATTTCAGGGTATTTACTAATTATTTTTTCAACTATTAAATAAGCTTCCTTGCAATAACCGCAATATGGGTTAGTTATTATTGATATGTTTAATTTTGAACTTTTATTTCCAAGTAAAAACTCATTATTTTTAATTTTAAAATTAATTGGTTTTAATATTAATTCCCTTTTGAAAATATCATAATTTTTTTTAAACCTACTGTTTTTTAAACTCATTAAATAAAATTTATCCTTTTGTTTTAAAATGTCATCGATATAACCCACCAAAAAAAATAACGATATTGAAATGAAAAAAAAGATAAATAACGATTTAAAATTGATGTTATTAACAAAAAATAATGAACTTAAAATAATCTGTCCAATAAGTGTAGTAATAATTAATAGACAAATTTTGCAGGTACTTTTTTCTTTAAAAAGTTGGATATATAATGAGTAAAAAATGACAAATATTGACAAAAAAGAAATATACTTTAAAATAATTGCACTTTCAGGAAATAATAAACCTAACGTCAAAAAGCTTAAAAAGTAAACTAAACTAAAATCAGACAACTTTAAACCAAGAACATTAATTTTATCAGACTTAAAAATTTTATTGCAACTATTTTCGACATCAAAATTGTTGTCATTACTACAAAAATTATCTATAATACTAGATTTTTCTCCAAACTTATTCTTGAACAACTCCAGAGATATGATCAAACCAATTGTGCTCAGTAAATTAAAAAAAAATAAAGAAAAATCAGATGTGAAGAAAGATAGTACTAACGCAAATGCAATTAAAAATATGCCAAAATATTTATAATTTAAGTTATTTTTATTATTAACACTTTCAGTCTCTTCAAATATAAAAACAATATCTCCGGAATTGTTAAATAAATCTTCTTGTGATACTTTCTGTTTTTTATCTGTAAATACTAAGTATTCGTTATTTAATTTTTCTACAAAAGAAAAATTGTTGTTATAAACTGTTATAAATTGTTTTGGAAGTTCATGCCAAAATTCTTTTTCAATTTCATAAGCTTCATTTTTGATACCCAAAAAACTTAACGTGTCTGAAAAAGCCAATGAAGATGGATAATTAGGATGTGACTGAAATTGAAATAAAAATTCTGGTTTTGAGATTTTTAATTTTCTATAAAATAAATCCATTATAGGTAAAGTCTTTTAGTCTTTTAAAAAATCCTCTAATTCTTTTTCAGTCATCGAACCAACTGTCGATTTCAAAACCTTCATATTATTATCAATCAATGCAACGTATGGTATTGAATTACTAACTTGAAAACAGATTTCAATAGGTTCATACTCTTTTGAATTTTCATTCACAATTAGTTGTTTCCAAGGCATATTCTCTTTAACTACTGCCTTTTGCCATGATGAATTGTTAGTATCGGTAGATATAGAAACAAATTCTATGTCTTTGTTGTGTTTTTTATATATTTCTTTTAAAGCAGGTATTTCTTGTCTGCATGGTCCACACCAACTTGCCCAAAAAACAACCAAATGTTTTTTGTATTCTGGATTTAATATCGCAACTTTTTTTCCTGAATTATCAAGCAGCAGAGGAATAGCTATTTTGTTATTTTCTAATCTTTTGGCGTTATAATCACTTAATGTATTAAATGTTTCGCTTTTAATTATTTCACCTTTAAAAACACTTAATAGCTTTTTTACTTGAAGTGGAGTAAAGCTGTTTCTATTATTGTTTATTTGAAATAATAAGTGATATGAATTTGGAAATTCTATTATTTTTGACAGAACTATATTATAAGAAGTTTTGTTAATATTTTCAAATAAATCACCATCTAAATTATATAATGCATTAGTTTGATAACCCGCAAAAATTTTTGGCCCCACAACTAATTTAACTTTTTCAGAAAGCTTAACGCTAACAGGTTCAAATTCAGTAATTTTTCCTTTTATAGTTACAATTGAATCTGAAAAAAAGTATGTAGAATTGTATCCATCATCCTTAAATTTTGAATTTGTAGGAAAAGAAAACGCCCTTAAAACGCCTGTTTTGGAAATATGATCTAAACCAAGATAAACAGGTTCATCTAAACCATCAAACCATGTGTGTTTCATAAAAAACTTGCCTTTTTTGGTAATAACACTGTCAATTCTATTGTTATAAACATCTTCATACAAGTATAAGACACCATCAGGTAAATTAGTCAAATCTCCTATAATAATAGTTTTATCATCATTTTTATTACAAGATAAAAGTAGTAAAAAGAATATAAAATAAATATTGATCTTCATAGTTTGTTGGTTTAAGGAATTTAATAATAAGCAAATCGTCCGGCAAAAATGCTTAGAATTTGTTTATTTTAATTGAGTAGATTTAAATATCGTTTAAAAATAAAGATAAAAATATTTCAAAATACTTTACAAAATTCAATAAGATAAAGTCTATAAACTCTATTATAAAAAAAGAGGACTGCTTTTACACAGTCTCTTTTTTTAGCATCTTGATCTTCCACCGTTACTAGTAACAGCTACTTCGCCTAATCCAGTGTCACAATACATTGGACTAGTAATTAAATCTATAATCATGCCACTTATACTTTCAGATGGCTCAACTGCTTGTCGACAAGTGCCCTTCCTTGTAGTCCATCTACCATCTGCTCCTTGAATTACATGCCTACAGGCCTGACCACCAACAGTCTTTTTTAATTCTTCTCTTGAAAGTTTTTTGAAATTTTTCATAATTTAAGTTTTTTAATTAATATTTTTTAATTAATATTTTTTAATAAAATTTTCAATACAATTATCTTCTCAATCCACAACGTGCACTTTGCTTCTTTCAAAAACGAATGTAAGAATAATTTGTTCAAATATATTCAGTAAACAAAAAAAACCTTATGCCATTTTATGCCAATTTTATGCAAATAATATTCAATACAGTTTTGTAAACTTAATGATATTAATTTTATATTTGTTAAAAAATTAGACCGATGGTTAAAGAAAAATTATTTGAGGCCAGAACAAAAAAAGGCTTGTCGCAAGAACAATTGGCAGATTTAGTAGGGATGACTCAATCCAATTATAGCCGTAAAGAAAACGGGGTAAAAAAAATTGTAGATGCCGAGTGGGACAAAATAGCCAAAGAATTGGAAGTAAAAAAAGAAGATATTTATGAGGAAGATAACGTGCGCATTGTCTATAAAGGTGATAAAGGTTCTGTAAATAATTCAGGCACTATTCACTACTTCAACATGCCAGATTTTGTTTTAGAACATATAGAGTTACTCAAATCCCAAAACGCTTCTCTCAAGATAGAAAACCAAAAGCTAAAAGAAGAAATTGATAAAAAAAAGTAGAATAGTAATGAATATGCTTTAAAATCTATTAATTTTGATAAAAATTTTAAAATCATGAAAACAGGAGACAAAGCAATAGCCGACCCAAAACTAACGGGTTTAGATGTTTGGGTTAAAGGAGAGGTTATAGATGTTGAGAAAAACCCATTCAAAGGAATTGTTATAGCAATTAAAGATGAAAAAGGAAGGATATTTTTTGGAGAAGAAAAATATTTTAAAGTAGCCTAATTATGTTTGCAATAAGTTTTGATATGGTTGTGGTTGACCTCAAAAATAACTATGGTGAGCCATATAATAATGCTTATTTTGAAATTGGTAAAGCATTAAGAAAATACGAATTTTACAATACTCAGGGCAGTGTTTATTTATCTAAAAACAGCGATATGTCTAATTTGTTTAGAGCAATGAACGAATTAAAGAAAATAAGTTGGTTCAAAGATTCCGTTAGAGACATTCGTGCCTTTCGAGTTGAAGATTGGTCAGATTTTACCGACTTTATGAAGGAATAAATTTTCTTAAAACAATATGGAAACAATTGATATATTATGTTTTTCAATAAATCATCTATTTTTATCAAACCTCCGAATGTCAATTGTTTTATCTAAAGGTTTTTTATACTCAATATTTTCAAACAAAGCTTTTGCCATTGCGGGTCCCAGCATGACGCCACGAGTTCCCAAACCGTTGAGAATGTGAATGGAATTATGCTTTTGATAAGTCCCCACTAAAGGCCTTCTGTCTTTAACTGTTGGCCGAACACCAGCAAAATGTTTCACAATTTCAAAATCGCAATTAATTATTTCTCTAATTCTTTCTATTAGTTCCGTTTTTCCTTCTTCGGTAGGAATATCTGTTTTGTCTGTCCAATTATAAGTTGCACCTACTTTGAATAAATTGTTACCCAAAGGCAAAATAAAAACGCTTGTGTTTACTATTACATCTAAATCTATTAATGGCGCTTTAATGATGAAAAGTTCGCCTTTGGTACCATCTAATGGTAAATTATTAAAATATGGATTGGAGTGCATCCCAAAGCCTTCAGCAAAAATGATATGCTTTGCCTGAATATTTTTATAACTAACCCATTCTGATTCTTCTTTCAAAAGCGAATAATCAAAAGATTCTTCAATAAATAAATTATTTTTAATTAAATATTCTCTGTACAACTTCAACAACAAGGCTGTATCCACATAACCTGTTTGCAAAACTTCTCCATAGCCAAAAGGAGAATCTATTGACAGATATTTTTTGGAAATTAACTGAGTTGACAAAAAAGGAGCTAAATTCAGTTTATCAGAAGCTGTGAACCAATTGTTTTGCTCTTCGATAGAAAAAAATTTTCTTAAAATGGGCATTTTATAATCCACTTTACAATTGAGTTTTCTTTCCAAATTGGTAAAGAATTCATTCATAATGAGCAAATGTTCTTTGGCATGACCCACTTCGCTAAAACGCTTTAAAATCACAGGATTATACAAACCTCCTGCAATTTTTGATGAATTTTGCGAATTATTATCCATTACCAAAATAGTTTTTTGGTTTTTTAGTGCAATTTCAGAGAATGAAATACCCGCTAATCCTGAGCCTATTATTAAGTAATCTACCATTTGTGAAGTTAGAAGTGGGAAGTGGAAAGTTAGAAGTTAGAAGTTAGAAGTTTGTTGGGGTTAAGTTGGGAGCTTATAATTTTAAACCTATTTGTCTTTAAACAAAAAACTCTCGCAATGAGCAAGAGTTCTTTGTTTAATTTTAAATATAATTTAGTAATTCCACATATCTTCCTCGAAATTACGAATTTTTCCTTTAACCCTTTCAGACTCTAGCAACTGGTTTTGTGAATTGTCTTTCATATAGTTTGCAATTGCTCTATCGCCATAAACATTTTCTTCTTGATAAATAACAGCATTAAAACGCCTAGAATTTAATATTTGATCGAAAGAAATAGGCATTGCAGAATTTTTATCATTAAATGCTTTTGCTTCATGCAAAATATCTCTTGAAGCTGGGAAAAACACCCAAAATAATTCGATATAATCTTTTTCTTCACTATTAATGGTAAAAACATCAGGGGTTACAGGGCAAATTCCCAATAATCTATATTTAAGTTCACTCTGACGTTTGTCAAAATACCAGTAACCTTTAATTTTATATTGTGATACATCTTGTGCAGTAAGATCTTGTTTAACAATATATTCTGGAGAAATAGTTTTACTAATAGGAATTGTTTCAGTTACAGATTTAGTAACTTTCTTTTTCCCTTTTCCAGTTGTCACATTTCTTGTAACAACCCGCTCTCTAAATGCGTCTGGATCTTGATTTACCTGTTCTCTACCAGCATCAGTAGTGTCAATTCTTGACAAAGAGGCATTAATATCTTTGAATGATTTTTTAATATTGAAATAACTATCTGAATATACTTCAGTAATTTCTCCCTTCCTAATAGCTTTTGTCAAAACATCGTAAAGCGATCGTCTGTCGGCTCCAATGTTTGCAGTATCAATAGGGAAATAAAGCGGAAAATTTATTCTTTCACTTAAATCGATGATTTCCCAAACCATTTTACCCATCAACACATCTCTATCATCAACATAACCATATTCCAATGGTTTGTCATTATCTGAAATTTGTTGTGCCGCAGATTTTAATCCAATTTCTTCAGGTATTTTTGCATTCAGCAAATTTGCCTGACCATAAGATAGGATGCTCCCAAATATGGAAATAATAACTATTAAAAAATTTCTCTTGTTCATCATATTATCATTATAAGTTATTAAAGTAACTTTTTTTTAGAAACCGAATTAATTATTGGATTTCATAAATTACAGGCGATGTTCTTGGTAACAAATAACTACCAGCTCCAACTAATTTTGTTTTAATTTCTGAAATAGTAACTTGATCCCCTCTTTGAACTCTTGAAAGAACTGATTTACACTGTGGATTTAATTTATTTCCTACAACCACAACTGTGGGCTGTCCTGATACTTTAAAATTGAATCCCACAACATCTAATCCAACTTCAAAATCAAAGTCAACTAATTTAGCTCCAATTGTTGAAATTTCTAAACTAGATTTGGGTCCTTTTACAATTCCCATTTCGCCTCTAATTGTTCCTGATGGCCCAGGAATTCCTTTAATTCTAAAAGTCTTACTATCCGAAACAGTTTGTCCATTTGGTAGTTTGCCTGTGACTGTAATTTTAGCTTCAGTTCCTGATTGAGGACTCATGTTGTATTTACCTTTACCACCTGCAGGAGATAACCCAGGTCCAGAGGCAGAGACTTTGTCGTCACCAATACCAGCAAATGACACAGAAATTGGATTTACTACACCACGATATACCACATTCATTTTATCAGCCGATATTGTTGCGGAATTAGGTTTTGGAACAACAACATACGTGCCTTTAAATGGAAGATTAATTGGTTTGCCATCTTCAATAAAAGAAAATGATCCGCCAATATTCTGTTCTCCAATACCTCCAGCAGTCATAGATAAAACAGCTTGTCCATTTACCAACTTACCAGGACCATTAAAAGAGCTAACCTTAGTATTTTCGTCATAACGTCCTAAAACTACTTTTCCAGTAACATTTTCACCTTGAAAATAGGCGTTCTTATCTAACACAACAATAGCCTGATAATTATTGTATGATGCAGCCGAAACCGCTGCTTTGCCTAATAATGAACTGTAAATGTCAGTTTCAGCTTTTTTCACATCGCTTTGCCAAACAGATAATTTAGACAAAGAAGTTATTGATGGGAAACCTTTAAAATTATATTCAAAATATTCTCTCTCAATACCATTCTTATCTTTAACTTTTGACAAATCAAACTTAGAATCGATTTCTTTCAAAGTGGCAGCAAACTTTATATTGTTCCCGATTACAGCTTTCATATCAGTCTTATATTTTTCAATAGTTGCCTTTATTTCTTTTCCTTTAGAAGAAAGCCCAGCAGGACTAAACCATTTATCATCAATAACATCGCCACGATCCATAGATTCATAAGGTAGTTTGCCTGATTCTTCATCTACTTTTGTGTCTTTTAAAATATCTCCTTTCAATAATCCAATGTAATCATAAAAGTTTTTAGAAATTGATGCTACTTTATGTGCAGTTTCTGAAGCAATTTTAAATTCCCCACCTGCTTCTGATGCTTTAACATCTAAACTATTAATCA
>DMHA01000170.1:12740-28016 GCA_003449615.1 Flavobacterium sp. | reverse complement strand
GATTTACTCAACGCGAGGGATATTTGGGTCTAGTTGTGGTGTGTTTGGGATAGCTCTGGCAGAATCAAGCATTTTGATTAACTCAGATTCTCCTTCTTCGAGTGGAATTTTATTTTTTTGAACAATTTTATCCATTTGGTTTTGCAAAGCGGCCAATTGGGTGTTGATTTCGGGAATCAAGGCAATCACTTTTTGTTCGGGAATGTCCTTCAAATGGAGGTATAAATCCATCATTCGCACCTTGGTTATCAAAATGGCTATTCTAGCTTTTATTTGGGGTTTGTTGAATTCTACTGGAATATTATCATTCAACGCCATAGATTTCTTGGAAAGTTCGGAAGATTTTTTCTGAAAAGCCCCTATTGATTTTTTAGGTTTTTGATCTAGTTCAGCCAAAAACTCACGCCATTCTTTCCAAGAAATAGTGTTTGCTTGTGAAGTCGTATTGATGGGTTTGGCATTAAAAACCCAAGCTTTTTCGATAATCGAAAATATTAATTCCTTCTTTTTGATGTCTTTAATGGATTCTAATTGGCGTTTTTCATTCTCGTTTTTGCAAGAAAACAAGACAAAAATTAGAAAAAGAACAAATAAATATTTGAATTTCATTCGTATAAATTAAGTTGCAAAGTTACGAAGTAAATTTACAATTATGAATTCGAACATTTAGAATAACAATCTAATAGAGACCTAACAGGTTTTAGAAACCTGTTAGGTCTAAGCCTAAGCCTAAGAAAGCTATTGATTTATCTCAACTCTTGATTCGCATTGGAAATTTTAATGTTCCCGAAAATAGTATCTTTGTATTTCAAATACCATATCTTATGACTCCTAAAATACTGATTATAGGCGCTTGCGGGCAAATTGGCACAGAACTTACTCATCAACTTCGTGAGCTTTATGGCACCGAAAATGTAGTGGCTTCCGACATTCGAAAGTTGAATAATGACATTGTAAATTCAGGTATTTTTGAAGTTGTAAATGCCTTGGATTTTAATCAAATCGAGCATTTGGTCGAAGTGCATCACATTACCGATATTTATTTGATGGCGGCATTACTATCGGCAACGGCTGAAAAAAACCCCGCTTTTGCTTGGGATTTGAATATGAATTCTTTGTTTCACGTTTTGAATTTGGCGAAAGCAAAAAAAATAAAAAAAATATTTTGGCCTTCGAGTATCGCAGTTTTTGGACCAACAACGCCCCGAGAAAACACGCCACAATATACTATTATGGAGCCTTCAACAGTGTATGGAATCAGCAAACTATCGGGTGAAAGATGGTGTGAATATTATTATACCCATTTTGGTGTCGATGTTCGCAGCGTTCGCTATCCTGGATTAATTAGTTGGTCAACGCCTCCGGGTGGCGGAACGACAGATTATGCTGTGGATATTTATCACAAGGCTTTGAGCGATGGAAAATATGAGTGTTTTTTATCCTCAGAAACCAAAATGCCTATGATGTATATGGACGATGCCATTGCAGCAACTATTCAAATTATGCAGGCGCCAGCCGAACAAATCAAGATTCGGTCTGCCTATAATCTAGCTGCAATGAGTTTTACTCCAACCGAAATTGCTGCCGAAATCCAGAAACACATTCCTGATTTTAGGGTTTCGTACCAACCCGATTTTCGTCAAGTTATCGCTGACAGTTGGCCTGCAAGTATCGATGATTCTCGAGCTAGAGCAGACTGGAACTGGCATCATGAATTTAATTTAGCATCTATGACGGAGAATATGTTAAAAAACCTTCGCTTATATGAATAGTATCTTTCTATTTGTTAAAAAAAAGACCTAACAGATTTTTGGAATCTGTTCGGTCTATTTAAACTAAATATAAAAAACCTATTCTTTTATAAATCTGCTAACCATCTCTCCGGTTATTGTTTTTATTTTAATGAAATAAATACCATTCGTTAATGCTGAAACTTGGATTGTATTATTTTCCATTTTTGCATTAGACATTACATTTTTACCCGTAACATCAAAAATTTGATAACTCATTATTTCGTCATTATTTTTTAAAGAAACAGTCAAATTGTCTTTTACAGGGTTTGGATAGAGTACAACTTCTGAATTTAAGAAATTGGTTGTACTTAATGGGTTTGTTACCGTAACGCCATAATCATCAGCTCTCATTACAGATCCTTCATCACACATTACTGGAGCACCTTTGTATTCCGAAATTACCCTCATTCTCAACAATGTATTTACAGTAGCCGTTGCTGGCGGAGTTATGCTTATTGTAGCAGTTTTGGTAACACTAACAGCAATATTGTCTGTCAAAACTCTTTCGTTCACCCCATTACTATTTGAGGTTTGTAATAATCCGTTATTATCCCAATCAATCCAAACTTCTAAAAATTGAGTGCCATCACTTCTGGATTTATAAGTTACATTCAAATTATAGGCGGTTCCAATAGCAAGCGAGGTGTTATTGGTACAAATAAAGTTTTGCATAGCCGATACTGGAATATATGTGGTGGTGGTTTTGTTTATGGTATTAAGGGTAACATTCGTAACACCACAACCATAATTAGCATCACTATTAAAGCTCGAAATAGAACAGGCTGGAGCCCCTTTTCCGTCGGTAATTACGATGCTTTTAGTAGCGGTACAGCCATTGGCAGCGGTTACTGTAACGGTATAAGTTCCAGGTGCAGTAATGGTTGCATTGGCATTATTTCCTAGACCATTATCCCAACTGTAACTCACTCCTCCTGAGGCAGTAACACTAATAGAAGAAATGGTACATGTTATTGCTGTAGAACCTGTATTGTTTGTAATAACCGCCGTAGGAGCAGGTTTGTTTTCGGTAATCACAATGCTTTGGGTAGCGGTACATCCATTTGCCGAGGTTACAGTTACTGTATAGGTGCCTGGCGTTGTGACAGCAATTGTGGGTGTTATTCCTTTGTTGTTATTCCAAAGGTAACTTACCCCACCAGTAGCCGTTAAACTGATGGAAGGTGCAAGACAAGTTAAAACGGTTGTGCCGCTATTATTTGTTATTCCTGCAGTAGGGGGTGTACAAGCTGCTTTTACATACACTCCATAATCATCGGATCGTTGATAAGTTCCTGCACCACATACGGTTGGAGACTTTGTGTGTTCTGAAATTACTCGCATTCTCAACAAGGTATTCAAAGTAGCAGAAGCTGGAGGTGTAATACTTACTGATGGACTTCCAGTAGAACTTGCAGGAATATCATTTGTTAAAACCCTTTCGTTAACCCCATTACTATTTGAGGTTTGAAAGGTACCACTATTATCCCAATCAATCCACACTTCTAAAAAGGCTCTCCCAGTACTTCTTGACTTATAATTTACTGTTAAGGGATAAGAATTGCCCGAAAAAACAGTTGTGTTTTTAGAACACGTAAAGTCGTTCATCGCATTGGCAGGAATAAAAATGGTTGTAGTATTATTAATAGAATTGAAGGAAACCTTGGTAACTCCAATGGTAAAATTTCCATTGTTGTTAGTACTAGTTATTGAACATGACGCCACTACTCCTGGTGTTACAGCGATGTTTCCTATTTTTTGTAAGCTTGTTGTGCCATGTGAATTTGTAACTGCAAGCGTTACATCATATACTCCTGTGTTAGGAAATGTTATGGTTGGGTTTTGCAGCGTTGAGGTTATAGGTGAATTTACATTATTGTTAAAAGTCCAAAGAAATGAAATATTGGTATAGGTAGAATTGGTATAAGTGTTTGGCGTACAGCTTGATTCATCATAAAAAGTTATGGCGTTACCCAAACAAACATTGGTTGCCGAAGAAGTAAAAAATACGGTAGCACGTGCAGTTGGTGTCAGAGCAGGGCTTGTGAGAAAGGAAGCTCTTTGAGTAGATAATGCTGCACTGGTCACAGTTCGCTGACCTCCAGTAAATTCAGTTGAACAACCCGTATAATCCATATAGTTGTGCATGTGATCTTGATGTGTACCCGAGTTTCTGGTAAATCCATTATCTGGGTTTATGACTTGATTAAAAGTTGGATCACAAGCATTAGCATCGCTATTGGTGCAATTAAAGTAAATAGAAGGACTAATAGATGAAGTTCTTTTGTGTTTTGGTGTATCGGCAATGCCATCATCTCCACATTTAACCACAACGTCGTCCCCATTAGTATCATCATCATCAAAAGTATGGAGTAAATTGAAAGCATGTCCCATTTCGTGCGCCCAAGTAACATCTGTTTCATTCAAATAGGAGCATATTAAAACCACCGAACCATCATAGAGTTGTCCGTGTGACGAGGCATAATAGGCATATCCTGCAGTATAGGAACCTCCACTAAAACAGTTTTTATTGTCTATTTCATCTACAATCCAAACATTATAATATTTAGTAGGATCCCAAACGCTGTATTCTTTTAGCGAGTTTACTCCACCTGTTGCATCATAATCGGGTATTCCATTTGTGCTACTTCTATTCACGCCGTTACTTACATAAGCGGGAACACCACTCATATTCACACGATCAATACCTGTGGTACAATTGCCATTTTCATCTTGAATAGCCAAAACAAATTCGATTTTCATATCTACTCCATCTCCAAAACCAGGCGATCCACTTACTTTTCGCCAATAATTATTCAAATATTTTATCCCTTTTTTCACATCATCGTCAGAAATGTTTGTGCCAGTGCCAACAGCTTCTCCTTTGTGCATAACGTGAACTACAACAGGAATTTGAGATATGCCTCCAGCTGCTATTTTGTAGGGTTGGGAAGTGATTTTTTTAATGGCTTCAGTGCTTTTATTGTGACGGATTCTGTATGCTTCATCCGTTTTCATTTTTTGATTGTGGAAAAAATCTGTGCCACAAAATTCTGAATTAAAAGGTTTGTTTTTGTTTTCAGATGGTTCTACCTGTGGATTAAGTTTTTGCCCACTTGAAGTGTAACCAATTAGAAGAAAAATCAAAAGAAATGAGAGAGAGTAGTTTTTAATTTTCATAAGTTTTGGAATTTAATGTTGAGGTGAGTTGAAAGTTTTTCTTGATTGAAAATAAAGGAGTTAAAATTAATTTTTGATTGAAAATTGGGTTTGAAAGTCGTTTAATAAATTTGACAATAATAATCAATTGAAATAGGTAAGAGCATTATTCCGAAAGAATTGGATTAAAATTTAAAATAAAAAAGACAATAAAATTAACTTAATAAATAGATTATAAATATGATTGTTGTACAAATATAATAAATTATGCCAACGACAATGAATTAAATCCTTAGAATTCAAAAATTAAATTAAAACTCAACTTATATTTTTACGATATTTGTTATCAAAATATATTCTCATTTAATCAAAAATATTATGAAAAAAATCATATTCTTCCTTGCTATGACAGTTACTTCAATGGCATTGGCACAAAAACCCATTTTTGTTTCCGCCAAAGTAAAAGCAGCAACAGTCTATTTCAATTCGGCCGAAATTTCGCAAACTACTTCGGCAATGCTTCCCAAAGGAACAAGCGAAATTGTGATAAAAAATGTTTGCAACTATCTAAATGAAAACACGATACAAATTGGTGCACCATCAACGGTTACAGTACTTTCGGTACAATTCACGGACAATTATATTTCAGAATATGATATAGACGAAACGAATCCTGCCATAAAAAAAGTGCGTGACAGCATCAGTTGGGTAAAAAAAGAAATTCAAAAAGTGGGAATTCAAAAAAATTCCTACTCCAAAACTCTTGAACTTTTGGATAAAAACCAACAAGTTTCGGGAGTAAATTCGGGTTTAAATGTGATTGATTTGATAAAAATGGTGGATTATTATACCCTTAAAAGAACCGAAATCAGCAATACCATAACTTCATTGGAAGAAAAAGAAACGAAACTTAACAAACAATTAGCCAATTTGAACGCCAAACTTGAAACCAATACCAAAAATGAAGACGAAATTTCCAACGGAAAACTGATTGTTCAAGTGATGAATGAAGTGGCTGGAAATGTAGATTTTGAAATTAACTATTTGACCAATGCTGCCACTTGGAAACCATTTTACGATTTGCGTGCCAACAGCATTGGCGAACCCATACAAATGATGTACAAAGCTGAAGTAACTCAAAACTCAGGAATAGATTGGAAAAAAGTGAAACTCACTTTATCCAGTGGCAACCCAAACCAAAACAATCAAGCACCAATAGTAAATCCTTGGTTCTTGAGGTATCAAAATGATGAAATTCAAGTCGCCCCTATGGCTTCGGGGAGAGTAATAAACATGGATGAAATGGTTGTCGAGGGTTATTCAACACTAAAAAAGAAAGACTTAAAAAAGGCAACTTCTTCTGTATCAAATTACACAACAATTACCGAAAACCAACTCAACATTTCCTTCGACATCGACATTCCTTATGATATTTTATCCAACGGAAAAGCCCATAGTGTGGCACTCAAAGAAATAAAAATTCCTGCCACTTTCAAATATTTTGCTGCACCAAGAGTCGAAAAAGAAGCCTTTCTTATGGCAGAAATCGTCGATTATTCCAAATACAATTTGCTCAAAGGCGATGCCAATATTATTTTTGAAGGCATGTATGTGGGCAAAACAACCATAAATCCAAGCCAAACATCGGATACTTTGAGTTTGAGTATGGGAAGAGACAAGAAAATTTCCATCAAACGGGACAAAGTAGCCGATAAATCGGGAACAAAATTTTTGTCTTCCAAAAAAGAGCAAACTTTTACCTTTGATATTACGGTTCGCAACAACAAAAAAGAAACTGCACAGTTGCTTTTGAAAGATCAATATCCATTGAGTCCAAGTGAAGAAATTGAGATTGAATTGGTGCAAAGTGATGGTGCCAAAGTGAATGTCGAAACCGGAATTCTAACTTGGGATTTGGATTTAAAACCCAATGAAACCAAAAAAATCAGGATAAGTTACCGAGTAAAATATCCTAAAGATAAAGTGATTGATAATTTGTAAAATCTTACCCTGTCAGGGTTCAAAACCCTGACAGGATAAATAACTATGGCGCAGGATCCGGAATTATAGCTTGAACAGCATTGATTTCGGCAATAATTTCATCCGATAAAACCACATCAATCGAGGCAATATTTTCTTTCAATTGTTCCAATGTAGTTGCGCCAATAATAGTACTGGTTACAAAAGCTTGTTGGGTTACGAATGCCAAAGACAATTCCGTTAAAGACAAACCGTTTTTTTCTGCAATTTCATTATACAATCTTGTAGCTTCAATAGATTGTGCGCTGTTGTATCTGGCAAATTGAGGAAATAATTCAATTCTAGAATTGGGAAGACTTTCGCCTTTGAGGAATTTCCCTGTCAATCGACCAAAACCCAATGGAGAATAGGCTAACAAGCCTACATTTTCTCGAACACAAACCTCACTAGAACCCACTTCAAACAACCTACTCAACAAAGAATACGGATTTTGAACGGTTTTTATTTTTGGCAAATTATGGTATTTGCTTTCTTCCAAAAAACGCATAATTCCCCAAGGCGTTTCATTTGAAAGTCCAATGTGGTTGATTTTTCCTTGCTTGATAAAACCGTCTAATGTTTCTAAAACCTCGTGAATATTGTCTTCCCAAGCGTCGTTTTGCACCTTGAATCCACGTTGGCCGAAACAGTTCGCTTTTCGCTCTGGCCAATGCAACTGGTACAAATCGATATAATCAGTTTGCAAACGGGTCAAACTTTTATCAATGGACAAGGCAATACTCTCGGGCGAAAAATCCATATTTTCTCTAATATAAGGCATTCCCGGACTTGGGCCAGCAATCTTTGAAGCTAGAAAAATTTTCTCTCTATTCCCTAATTTTTTGAACCAAGTGCCAATAATTTTCTCGGTACTTCCGTAAGTTTCTTTGCGTCCCGGAACCGAATACATTTCGGCGGTATCAAAAAAATTGACGCCTTGTTCGAGTGCATAATCCATTTGGGCATGACCATCGGCTTCGGTGTTTTGTTCGCCAAAAGTCATGGTGCCAAGGCAAATTTTACTGATTTTAATATCGGTATTGGGTAAAGTGGTGTATTTCATTTGTAAATAATTATTGTTTTTTATCGGTCAAATGTAATTGCTACGCCTGTTCACTTCGTTCGAGCCGCATTTCTTCTTTGGTTTTTGCAACCAATTTTTGGTCATGCTCATTTCATTTATTGAGTAATTCCTTCGTTTAATAATGTTTCTATTTCTATTTTTAGTATTGGCAAGTGATTGATAATAATTCCCCAAATTTGAGGGTTCTCAATCTCGTCATATCCGTGACTGATTTTGTTTCGAGTGTTTATAATACTTCGTGTATTTGATATTGCAATGGTTGGATTTATATCCAAAAGCCTTTTTGTGGCTTCGCCAATTATTTCTAAATTTCTTTCTACCGCAGCTTGTACAAGTAAGTTGCTGTCATAACTTTCGAACGATTTTGGACTCCCAACAAAGTTCTCAATATTGTTGATGCTCGTTTTTATGGCTTGCAACGCTTGATAGTACTTATTGTTCATAAATCAATTCTTTAGTTTCTTGAAGTTCCTTTATAAAATAAGGGTTTTTAGGTGTTGACTCTTGCAATAAATCCACATTGCGATGAAAAGTGTCTTCTATCGCAAATTGCAAATCCCACATTAATTCGCCTTTCAATAAGGGGTCTGTGATTTCGGGTTTAAAATTGATTAAAATATCCAAATCGCTTTCGTCATTAAATTTATCCGTAAGAACTGAACCAAAAAAATATGCGTTTTTGATGCTGTGTTTTTTAAATAAATCAATTATGACAGGCATATTCGATTGAAAATTAGGATGTATCATATCAATGTAATTTATCTTTTTAGGGCTTTGCGAAGGTGAGGAATTAGAAGCACAAATGTTCAAAATAAAAAAAATCCTCTCTTTTGCAAAACCCTAACTGTTAGCTGCTGGGCTTTTTATTAATTAGTCAAATAATGTTGTTTGTCCTATCTGTTTTAATTTCCAACCATCCTCTCCAACTCGTTCTGCAATGTCTTCTAATACATTTGATATAGTTTGGCTTTCAGGTGTAAGACCATTCTTTAAAAGCGGAATAATTGCCAATACAATTTCATCAAAATGAGGCACTTTATTTTCTCTTTCCATTCTACGTAAATAGCTTATTAAATAATATCTAATCCTAAGTTTTACGTCAATATGTGTTTTAAACTTTGTGTTTTTTTTGAGTGTGAAAATTTCTGTTTTGTCGTTGAAATCAAAATTCTCTAAAAGTATGGGAGTTAAATCTGAATATTCTTTTTTGAGTAAATCAAGGAAGCCTAATTCCAAACCTTTTATAATTAATTCATCATTTATTTGTTCTAATGTTGCTCCGTCATTTTTTGCTATAATTCCTTCTATGGTTTGCATTACAATTTCTGCAATGTCCATTCCCAAATTGGCTTTCATTATTGCCTTTGGATTGCGAACTTTACGAAAATTAATTATTAATTGTCCCGATAAAACTGTGAAAGGGTTTTGCCTTTTCTTAAAACTTGTTTGCCCATTTTTTTGAGGAACAGCACCCGCATATTCAAAACCACAACTTTCGGCTGTGTCTATTATCAAATGCCAAAATTCAGGGTCTTTATGAGCAAAAACAAAAGAAAGCCAACGGTCAAATTTTAAAACTCTATACATTTCTTTTATACTTTGTGCCATAAGTTCGTTGTACTCTTTTTTAGTTTTATCATGTTCCCCACCTTCTATCGCCTCATCTTTGAAGTCTTGCTCTGTAACTTCTAAATCAAGCCAAGCGTTCCACATTGTGGATAAATCAAGATATGGTATTTTATTTCCATAAGGAGGGTCAGTATAAATATAATCGACACTTTCCTTTTGGAGAAATTTTAAGTTGGTTGCTGTTCCTTTTATGATTTGTGCATTTGAAATAGTTTTTTCATTGATGAAATATTCCATCTCTTTTTTTGCGCCTCTAACTTTTTTATACCTTAATTCAAAAAAATTTAAAATATCTAAATCTACTGGTTTAGAAGCTAAACGGTAACGATAGTATCGAAAAGCTGCTGCATCACCTCCACCATCACCACGAGTAGTTGAAGAATGGTAAGTAAGATTAAATTTTGTAACAAGACCTGAAAACATAAGTAAGAGTGAATTTTTTATATTTTCATTTTTTTGCTTTTTAATAAGTGATTTTAATAATCCCAATTGTGCTGTTTGTTTGTCGCTAAATAATTGACCAACGGTTGCTACATCAGATCCTTTGGGAAGTGGTAACGGTTTTGGGCCACCAAACTTTTTAATTGCTTTTTTTATTTCTATATCCGTTGTTGGTTCATTCTTTATATAGGCTTCTTTTACTTCTTCAAATGCTTTGGCTAATTCTACTTGATTAACAGGTGCAACAAGTGCTTGAACAATAAAAACAGCCATAGGGTTTAGGTCTATATTGATACCTTTTCTATTATTCATCAACGCTTCGATAGCAGTAACACCACTTCCTCCAAAAGGGTCGAGCACAAGGTCGCCTGGCTTACTATAGTTTTTTATGTATTCGGCAACAACATTCCAAGTTTGTTTTGTAAAATAGCCATGTACTCCAAAGTGCCTTTTTGCCTGCTGTTTTCTAACTGGAATTTCTTCAAGTAATGGTCTGTTACTATAATCAAAATCGCCTTTGGGTTTTGCTGTTGCAGTAGTGGTTTCATAAGTAAAGTTTTTACCTATTTGGAAACTTGTTGGAGCAAGTAATAATTTTAAGTCCTCCCAATGGTCTTCAATGTTTTCGATTTCAAAAAACAAAATTGGCTTATCTGTGTCAGCAGTTTTATAAACAGAAAATTCTAAACCGTTGCAAAGTGTAAAATAATTGCTTCTAATTTCGGGGTGTGTTGCATAACTATACACTTGCTCTACATTATCATCATTGATGATTTTTTGATTGGGTGCTTTTGCATCTAAAACCCAAGCAAAATTATTTTCAACTTTTAATGTATAATCAGGAATAAGATTAATTGGTCTTTTTTTGCTTCCAATTTTTAAAAATGGGTGTTGCAGGGTTTTACTTCTAACAATATTTTCTTGAATATATCCAAGTTCTTTTAAAATGGGCAGAATTATTACTTCTCTTACGCTGTCTTCTTTAAAATCGGGGTCGCTTGTTATTAACTTAAAGTCAAGTTTACCAAATAATTTTTCTTTTGTTATTTTATTGTCCATTTAAGGTGAAGGTATTATTTTTAAAACTTACTTTAAATATTTTTAGTGATTTACAGCTATACAACTAACTTTAAAACCTCTTTAATTTATTGGGTAAAAATACAAAAGGTTTGCAGAAAACCACAAACCTTTATATTAAATTGTTTTAAACTTATCTCTTCTCAATCAATCTCCTTCAACATTTCGGCGATTTCGTCTAATCTTGGTGTCAAGATAATTTCGATTCTACGGTTTTTGGCTTTTCCTTCGGCGGTGGCGTTGCTGGCTAAAGGAGAAAACTCGCCTCTTCCCGCAGCAGTTAAATTTTGCTTGTTCACTTTTTTGTTTTCGCTCAAAATAGCAACAATTGCTGTAGCTCTTTTGGTCGATAAATCCCAGTTGTCGGCAATGGGACCGGAACCTCCAAAAGGATCATCATCGGTGTGACCTTCGATCAAAACGGCAATATCTGGATTGTCGCCCAATACTTTTCCCACTTCTACAACAGCGGTTTTACCTTCATTTCCAACTGCCCAACTTCCTGATTTGAAAAGCAATTTGTTCTCCATAGAAACATACACTTTGCCGTTTTTTTGCTCCACTGTCAAGCCTTTTCCTTCAAAACCATTCAAGGCTTTCGAAAGCGTTTCTTTAAGCTTTCGCATGCTGGCTTCTTTGGCAGCAATCAAAGCTTCCAATTCTTGCAAACGTTTTGTGTTTTTGTTTAATTTTTCCTGCTCGAGTGCCAATGCTTTTTCTTTGGCTCCCAATTGCTCTAATAATTCACGGTTTTTAGCCATATTGGCTTTCAAGGATTCGTCGCTATTTTTTTCTAAAGCGGTGTAAGAATCCTGCAAAACATCCATTTTTTTGTTCAAAGCTGCATAATCTTCCAGCAATTTTTCGCGTTCCGCTTTTATTTTTGCCAATTCTTTGTTCAAAGTCTCTTTTTCTAATTCTAGTTGACTTTTTGATTTAAGCAAGTTGGCATTTTCATCAGCCATACTTCGGTTTTCTTTTTTTAAATCAGCGTATTTGCTCTCTAAATCATTGTAAATTTTCTTGGAAACACAAGAAGTGGAAAGTGCTACAATCAGCAATACGAGGGAAATTTTTTTTATCATTTTAATTTTTTTTAGTTATTTAACCCTGACAGGGTTCAAAACCCTGTCAGGGTTGTCCGATTAATTTTATCCAATCTCCACCAAACTCGGACAATGGTCAGAATGTTTGGCTTCGGGTAATATAACGGCTCTTTTTATTTTTTGTTTTAAAGGTTCGCTCACTAAACAATAATCGATGCGCCAACCTTTGTTTTCCAATCTTGCCGACGGGAATCGCATCGTCCACCAAGTGTAATTGTTGGGTTCTTTGTTTAAATGTCGAAAACTGTCTATGAATCCGCTTTTCATAAAACCGTCAAGCCAAACTCTTTCTTCGGGCAAAAATCCCGAAACTTTCTTGTTCCGAATGGGATCGTGAATGTCGATGGCTTCGTGACAAATGTTGTAATCGCCACAAATCACGAGGTTTGGAATTTCTTTTTTTAGTTCATTAATGTAATTCTGAAAATCATCCATAAACATAAATTTATGTTCTAATCTTTCGATGTTGGTCCCCGATGGCAAGTACAAACTCATTACCGAAAACTCATCAAAATCGACCCGAAGATTTCTTCCTTCAAAATCCATGTGCGAAATTCCAGTTCCAAAAACCACGTTGTTGGGTTTAATTTTAGACAGAATTGCCACACCACTGTACCCTTTTTTGGTAGCTGGAAACCAATAATGGTAAGGATAACCCGCAAGCTCAAAATCCAAAAGCGGAATTTGCTCTGGAGTAGCTTTAATTTCTTGAAGACAAATTACGTCGGGATTGGCTTGTTGAAGCCAGCCGATAAAACCTTTTGAAATTGCGGAACGAATGCCGTTGACGTTATAAGAAATAATCTTCATTGCTTTTTTTTGTGTTTCAAATGTAATAAAAACTATAAGATTGATGTCAAAAAAATATAGAAAATGGAGTTTTTTGCTATCTTTGTTTTCGATTATAAAAAATAGAAGGACAATATGGGTTTAGTAACCGCCAAAGAAGTTGCAAAAGCAATAAACACCGACAAGTATGGAATTCTAGGTACTTTTTCTGGTTGGTTGTTGATGAAAGTTTTGAAAATTTCGACAATGAACGAAATATACGACAGAAACAAACACTTAAGTGATGTGCCGTTTCTGAATGCGATTTTGGATGAATTTAAAATTAAATTTGAAATTCCTGAAGAAGATTTTAAACGTCTGCCCAAAGACGGCGCTTATATTACCATTTCGAACCATCCTTTAGGAGGAATAGATGGCATTTTATTATTGAAATTAATGTTAGAAAAAGAACCCAATTTCAAAATTATTGCCAATTTCCTTTTGCATCGTATCGATCCGATGAAACCTTATATAATGCCTGTGAATCCTTTTGAAAATCACAAAGACGCCAAGTCGAGTGTGATTGGCATCAAAGAAACTTTACGTCATTTGAGCGACGGAAAACCTCTAGGAATGTTTCCCGCTGGTGAAGTTTCGACCTACAAAGATGGCAAGCTAATGGTTGATAAACCTTGGGAAGAAGGAGCCATAAAAGTAATTAGAAAAGCTCAAGTTCCCGTTGTTCCTATTTATTTTCATGCCAAAAACAGTTGGTTATTTTATTTGCTTTCAAAAATAAGTGGCACCTTGCGAACAGCCAAATTACCCTCCGAAGTATTTAGCCAAAAACACCGTGCGATAAAAGTCCGTATTGGAAAACCCATTTCAGTGGCAGAGCAAAACGAATATAGTTCCATTGAAGATTTTTCAGAGTTTTTAAGACGAAAAACCTATATGCTCGCCAATCCTTTCGAAAAGGAAACCCAGTTTTTACCCAAACCCAATTTGAAATTACCCAAAAACCCAAAGCAAATTGTGACCGCCACAAGCCAAGACAAGACGATTGCAGAAGTGAATCTCTTGCGAGAAAAAAATTGCCGATTACTGGAAAGTAAAAACTATGAGGTGTTTTTTGCTAAAGCCAACGAAATACCAAATATTCTGCACGAAATAGGTCGATTACGAGAAATTACTTTTCGAGAGGTGGGTGAAGGCACCAATGAATCCATAGACATCGACTCTTATGACAACCATTATAGGCATTTATTTTTGTGGGATGGCGATGCAAAAAAAATAGCTGGAGCTTATAGAATGGGATTGGGGTCCGAAATATATCCTAAATATGGCATTGAAGGTTTTTATCTAACCGATTTGTTTCGTTTTGAACCCGAATTATTCGATATGTTACACCATTCCATCGAAATGGGTCGTGCGTTTATCGTTAAAGAATACCAACAAAAACCCATGCCGCTTTTCTTGCTTTGGAAAGGGATTATACATATTACATTGCGGCATCCAGAGCATAAATTTTTACTGGGTGGTGTGAGTATTAGCAATCAATTTTCTAATTTTTCGAAATCATTGATGATCGAATTTATGAAATCTAATTTTTATGATCCTTATATTGCCCAATATATTCATCCAAAAAAAGCCTTTAAAGTCAAACTCAAAGATGCCGACAAGGATTTTATTTTTGATGAAGCCGAAGCCGATTTGAATAAATTTGACAAACTGATTGACGAATTGGAGCCTGGGAATTTGCGATTGCCAGTTTTAATCAAAAAATACATCAAACAAAATGCTCGTGTGGTTGCATTCAACGTTGATCCCTTATTTAATAATGCAATTGACGGATTGATGTATATCCGGATTTCTGATATTCCTGAAAGCACCGTAAAACCAGTAATGGAAGAATTTCAAGCGGAATTAGAAAGGAAATTATCGGAGAAAGAGGATTGAGATTGCAGGTGGCAGGTTGCAGATTTCAGGTGGCAGGTTGCAGATTTCAGGTTGCAGATTTCAGGTTGCAGATTTCAGGTTGTAGATTTCAGATTTCAGGTTGCTGTATTAAGATTGTTGCTGTATTAAGATTGTTGCTGTATTAAGATTTAAGTATTAAGTATTAAGATTTTCAGATTCTTTAAATTCTTTAAATTCTTTAGATTCTTTAAATACTTTAGATTTTTTAGATTCTTTAGATTCT